>NZ_JAAHGT010000705.1 GCF_010672385.1 Okeania sp. SIO2F4 | reverse complement strand
CTATTGGCAAAAACAATTTTACCAATAATGTCAAATTTTAGATGTGAAAAAATTTCCGAAATTTACTGTAGTACCTCGTCTAGCTTGAAAATGTGGGTAAAGAGCGAGTGAATTAAGACCTCTCCCCCAACCCATCTCCTGCTCCGAGAGCGGGGAGGTTTTACCCACAATTTTAGTCTAGACGCGCTAGTAGTCTGAAAGTTTGGAGTGGATAAAATCTGATTTTTGACTTTTAACTGCTGTAGTTTCTCTAATTATTTATTGGACAAATTGGCAAAAACAATTTTACCAATAATGTGAAAATTTAGATGTGAAAGAATTTCCAAAAATTACTGTAGTCTGAAAGTTCTGAGTCGATAAAATTTGATTTTTGACTTTTAACTTTTGACTTTTAACTTCCGTGAAACGGTACTCCCTATTCCCTATATTATGAATTACTGTATCAATCCTCAATGTCAGAATCGTCAAAATCTAGAAGAGCTTGATTTTTGTCAAGCTTGTGGTACTGAATTGTTGATTGAAAATCGCTATCGTATTATTCGACCTTTGCGACAACCACAACCTGCACATCCTACAGAAATTTTTGAAATAGAAGATTGGGGAACGAGTTTAGAAGATTGGGGAAGTTTGAAAGTTTTAAAAGTTCTGAAATATGACAATAATCCTGATTTAGTTCGATTATTCAAACAAGAAGCAAGAGTATTAATGTGGTTGCGTCATCCTGGAATTCCGAGAGTTGAACCGGATGGTTATTTTAGAGTTTCACCTCATAAAAGTTCTAAACAACTCCATTGTTTAGTGATGGAAAAAATCGAAGGAGAAAATTTAGAGGAGTGGTTAATTAATCATGGGAAAATTTATCAAGATGAAGCTTTAGATTGGTTACAACAAATTACCGAAATTTTAGATATGCTTCACAGTCAAAACTTACTTCATCGAGATTTAAAACCTTCTAATTTAATTTTGAGACCAAATGGGCAATTAAGCGTAATTGATTTTGGCACAATTGGAGTAGGAAATTGGGGAGCAACAAAAATCGGTTCTTTAGGATATTCTGCACCAGAACAAATGACTGGAGAAGCTGTCTTACAATCTGATTTTTTTGCATTAGGTCGTACCTTTGTTCATTTACTTACAGGTCAGTCTCCTATGAATTTTCCAACGGAGGGAAAAACTGGCAAAATTATATGGAGAAATTATGCTCCTCAAATTTCACCTCTACTGGCTGATTTTATTGATGAGTTAATGAATCCTGTCCCACAACGGCGGCCTAAACATACACGATTTATTCTCAAAAAATCTCAAGAATTATCAGAAAAAATTGCTGAAAAAACTGAATCGTCAAAACAAACTAAGCTTTACTGGAAGTTTTTACTTCTAATTTTTATGGGATTTATGGGGTCTCGTTTACTTCTACCAAAAATTCCTCTTTTTATCCAAACTTGGATTTTTCCGACTGTTGATAAAAAGCTAACAAATATTGGATTTGAAGAGTATCAAGATAGTAATTTAGGTAAGGCTGAATTTTATTATAAACTTGCCCTAAAATTTAACCCCGAAAATGCAGCTTCTTATCTTCAATTAGGATTGATTTGTGAAAATAGACAAGATTTTGGATGTGCTAAAACTGAGTATAAACAGGCAATTGATTCTGCACTGACACGGAATAATTATTATGTCGAAGTCGCAGCAATTAATAATCTATCTCGTCTACAAATTTGGTTAGATGGAAATAGCGAAATAGCAATTCATAATCTAAGTCTTGGTTTGCAACTTATGTCTGAACTACGTCAAAAATATCCTTTTGATTTTACTAAAATGGTAGAATCAAATCTGCATAAAAATCTGGGATGGGCTTATTTTCAAATATTAAATTACTCTCAAGCTAAATCTCATTTAAAAAAAGCAATTAAACTCAATTATGAAAATGCTCCTGCACAATGTTTATTAGCACAGGTCCTGGAGAAAGTTCCCACAGATAGGGATAATTTAAAACAAGTCAGGCAAAATTGTATTAATATTAAATCAACTCAAAATCCTGAAACTAATACATGGAAAAATTTAGTCCGTCAACGTTTACAAAGTAGGGAATAGGAAATAGGGAGTAGGGAGTAGTTAAGAGTCAAGATAAATGGGAGTTTATAGAGAAGGTTATCGAAAGAATAGTAAGAATAATTTTTCTGCCATAGTTATGCAAAAACGCTCACTTTTTCAGCTCTATTAACCGAAAAACTGGCACTTTTTCAAAGCCTAAAATTGCTAAATTCTTTATCTGTAAATGCTTCGTTCAACAATTAATAATTACCTCTTCTTAAAAATAAGAGGATTGGTTAAAAAGGAAATTTTTTTCTTCTCTTGGTCGATTGGAGGCAAGCGAGGAGACCTCGGCATCCCTCGACCGCTGTCTTGGTCGATTGGAGGCAAGCGAGGAGACCTCGGCATCCCTCGACCGCTTTTTTCTCCACGGCGAGTGAGAGGCTTTAAACCTTTATTTTTCGGTAAAATATTTTGATAACTCTTATTATTCGTAAAATTATTTTTTCAAATTGGCATAACTCCTTAGCAATGGAAAAATAGAATCTACCAAAATTTACAAATACCAATGGAGATAGACTATGACAATCCGGAAATTCTTGCCTCTATTAGTTATTTTGGTTTTGACTCCAGTCAACCAGATAATTCAATTACAAAATCATATTAGATTGCCAGCAACTCATCCTATTACTCAAATTAATTAATTTTCTAATTGAGCGAGTTATTGAGTTGAAAAATACTAAGGGTATAGATATGAAAATCTAGAAATTCTTGCCTCTATGTAGTTATTTTAGTTTTGACCATTTTTTGAATTCAAAATTCGCGCATTCAAAGTTCAAAAATTTTGACTCCAGTCAACCAGATAATTCAATTACAAAACCATATTAGATTGCCAGGATATCATCCTATTACTCAAATTAATTAATTTTCTAATTGAGCGAGTTATTGAATTGAAAAATACCAAGGGTATAGATATAAAAATTCTGAATTTTTTGCCTCTATGTAGTTATTTTAGTTTTAACCACAGTAAAGCAGATGATTCAATTACAAAATCATATTAAATTAAACCAGCTAATGCTACTACTCAAGTTAATAAATCTCCAATTGGGCGAATTATTGAATTGGTATAACGTAAGCATTCATCCGTCAGCTTTTAGTTCTCATCTTTATTCATAAATGAAGCTGATAGCTGACCACTAATGGATAAATTATTACTGTATAAATCCTTAGCAATACAAAAATAAAACCTACTAAATTTGAAAATTATCAAGGCTATAGATATGAAAATTCAGAACTTTTTAACTCTATTAGTTCTTTTGATTTTTACTCCAGTAAAGCAGATGATTAACTTACAAAATTATATGATACTTGCACCAGCTAATGCTATTACTCAAGTTAATAAATTCCCAGTTGGTCGAATTATTGAAGCAGATGGAAAAGTATTTTTAAAGCGTCAAAACTGGTCAGAATATCATCCAGCTTTTGTTGGTACAGAACTCTATGCACAAGATAAAATAAAACTCACATCAGAAGCAAATTTAATAGCAATTTGTTACGCAAACTGGAAAACTTGGAGCTTGCCAAAAAATAGTATATCTCAAACAATGGATGGCTGTTTACAAGCTAAATCAAAATGTGTTGAAACCCCAGATGGATGTGTTCCTATTGATGCTACTCGTGGGATTAATGAAGTAGCAATTACCGATCAAATTCCCTATCTTATTAGTCCGCGCCACACTTTATTATTACCAGATAAACCCTTGATTTTGCGCTGGAATCCTGTGGCAGGGGCGACTCGTTATACTGTTACGATCAAAAGTCCGTCAGAATATATTTGGGAAACAGAGGTTAGTGAAAATCAAGTAATTTATTCCGGGAAATTGCCTTTAAAAACAGGTGTTCGATATACAGTCATTATTCATAGTGATACAGAAGTTTCTTCTCTTGATGAAGAGTCGCCTTTTTCTAAACAAGATTATTTGGGAATAGGATTTGGTTTAATTTCACAATCCCAAAAACAAGAAATTTTGGCAAAAAGTGAGGAACTTACTCAAAAATTAGACGGTGAAGCACGGGTAATAAGTATTGCTGAACTTTATCAACAACAAGGTTTGAATGAGGAAGCGATCGCTCTTTTAGAATCTTTTATAGAGTCAGGAAATTATACCTCAGCCATTTATCAAATGTTGGGTGAAATATATCAGCATATTCAATTACCTGGATTAGCCAAAGATTACTATTTAAAGTCAGCAAAATTGACAGAAGTTGATGATGTTGTTGGAAGTGCAAAAATTGAGGCTGCTTTAGGAGAAGTGTATGCAACTTTAGGTAGTAAGAAGGAAGCGATTCATTGGTTAAAACTAGCTTTTAATAAGTATGAAAAATTGGGAGAATTTCAACGGGGAGATGAGGTGAAATTATCACTGGAAAAATTGCAGCAACAGTTGGGAGAAGAATAGACATCTCCAGGACTTACAAGGGTATGTTTTTTAGAATTATTCCTTTAGATTTGGGAAGTGTGGGGAGACGGGGAAGTGTAGGAGGAAATTTTGCCGCATTTTTTGTATGAAAAAGCACACTTTTGTTCAGATTTTATCGGGCGAGTTCGAGACCTTAAAAACCATGTCGCTTTAGTGCATGGACGTCTAGCTCACCTGCAACTGAAGTCACCTGTAGAAAATCAGATATTTTCTCTTGATATTTTCGTGCGTTAATTATGCTATAATATGTAGTATAAAGATAAGAAGGCAGGTCGAGCCAAAATGATAATTTACGAGTTCAAAGTCAAAGCTAAACCTGAGCAATATCAAGCAATAGATGAGGCTATTAGGACATCTCAGTTTATTCAAAATAAATGTTTAAGATATTGGATGGACAATAAAGGTGTCAGTAAATACGACCTCAATAAATATTGCAAAGTATTAGCTCAAGAGTTTAAATTTGCTAACGAACTAAATTCAATGGCTCGACAATCGGCTGCGGAAAGAGCCTGGTATGCCATTTTTAGATTTTACGATAACTGTAAGAAAAAAGTCAAAGGTAAAAAGGGTTAGGGACCTCCAAAAAATCAAATGTACAATTGATAATGATAATTATTGTTGGTCAAAGGAAGGGGCAAC
>NZ_JAAHGT010000704.1 GCF_010672385.1 Okeania sp. SIO2F4 | reverse complement strand
GGGACAAAAACAAAGAATTGCTATTGCTGGTGCTATTGGCCGCAACTGTGACATATTACTTTTGGATGAACCTACAGCTTTACTCGATCCAGATAGTCAATTAGATTTGGTGAGTCAAGTTCAAAGTTTGGTGAAAAAGCGAGGTATTACTGCTCTGTGGGTTACTCATCGTTTAAATGAGTTGGATTATTCTGATGGAGCATTTCTACTAGATCAAGGTCAAGTAGTAGACCAAGGCAGTCCTGAACTTTTGAAGCAACGTTTAATTAAAGATTCATTTTAAGCGATCGCCCCTGGACTAAGCCTTTAAGTTTAAACTTCAGGAAGTTAGGAATAGTAGGCGCGGATAATTTTGGGTAAATAATATTAATATAGGTAAGGCAAATTAATTTTATATTTGATGGTCAGGTGAAATAGGTAGGAAAAATTATTTTTACCGAAAAATAAAGGTTTAAAGCCTCTCACTCGCCGTGGAGAAAAAAGCGGTCGAGGGATGGCGAGGTCTCCTCGCTGGCCTCCAATCGACCAAGAGAAGAAAAAAAATTTCCTTTTTAACCAATCCTCTTCTTAGAAAAGAAGAGGTAATTATTAATTATTGAACACTACTGTTGATGGACACAAGTATATTTTTTATTGCCTACTTCCTACTGAAAAATTTTCAATTAATTTTTAAAAGGTATTTATTATTCAGATAGATTGAGATGACGAAAAATCTTTTGGGCAAAGTTGCCTTAGTCACGGGAGCAACCAGAGGTATTGGTAAGGGTATTGCTATTGGGTTAGGGGAAGCAGGAGCAACTGTCTATATTACGGGGCGGTCACTTAATACGATTTCTAGTGACAATGTTTCTGGAACACTTTTAGAAACCAAACAAGAAGTTGAAAAAGTAGGTGGTGTGTGTATTCCTGTTCAAATAGACCACAGTGATGATGAGCAGGTAAGGTTACTATTTGAACGAATTGAAACTGAACAAAATGGGCAACTTGACTTATTAGTAAATAACGTTTTTTCTGGAGTAAGAGCCATTGCTAATGCTTATGGTCAACCCTTTTGGAAAAACACTCCGAGTCTTTGGGATAGTATTAATAATGTTGGCCTCCGTAGCCATTATATAGCAAGTGTTTTTGCTGCTCGTTTGATGAGTCAGCGTCAACAAGGACTTATTTGTACTATTTCCTCTTGGGGAGGAATGTCTTATATTTTTGGGGCAGCTTATGGAGTGGGAAAAGCTGCCTGTGACCGTTTGGCAGCAGACATGGCAGTAGAATTAAAAGCTGATAATATCACATCGGTTTCTATTTGGCCAGGAATTGTCAGCACAGAACATATGTTGGAATTTGCTGAAGATTTGAATACTCAGGATGATATTCAACCTCACGATGTTACTTTCAGGGATAATTTTAATTGGGAAACACCTTTGTTGACTGGAAGGGTCATTGCTTCTTTATTAGAGCAACAAAATACTATAAATTTAACAGGAAAAGTCCAGATTGTAGCTGAATTAGCTCAAAAGTATAGAATAGTTGATGAAGATGGAAAACGTCCAGTTTCATTACGTTCTCTTCGTTTTATAGTGCCTTATGCTATTCCTACCTTGAGAAAGTATACTTGGCTAATTCC
Organism: Okeania sp. SIO2F4; assembly: GCF_010672385.1. Lineage (GTDB taxonomy): Bacteria > Cyanobacteriota > Cyanobacteriia > Cyanobacteriales > Microcoleaceae > Trichodesmium. The sequence continues at coordinate 3,543 of NZ_JAAHGT010000704.1, read as the reverse complement.
TGATTTCAAAATTCCTTGGTTTCTCTTACAATGGGGAATGGTTCAATCTCCTAAAATTTAATCAATTTCTTTGAGTATGATTAAAAATAATTAAGTAGTTAAGGAAAGTTAATTGTATATCTAGAGATTAAATTAAGTAGATAGGTCAATTGACATGCTCCCAATGTTGCGCTTACGCTATAGCCCGGAATTCCAAAACCTGAGGATTTAAGTTTCTGCTTCATAGCACCTACCTCCCTCCAAGACCATTTACTCTTTCCGATGTTACGATCGCTCTACACTATGTTACCAATCCGACGGCTCCTCTAGACACTCCTAACCCAGGAGCCTTATCCACTATATTTTTAGCACATTAGTTTAAAAGCTGTAAGATTGATTGTTTTTCCCATACCACTCTTTCCTACGGGAAAGTGCAGCTTTAGCCAACATTGAGATAAATTTGGCTCTACTTAATTAATAAAGTATACAAGTAGATTTTTTCCCTCATTGCCTACTCCCTTAAAAAGGTTAGATTAATTTTGCATATGTACTTATCGCGATAAAATTTTGCTCGAAGTTATGTTAACTTAGTATTTGTTAACATTCTGTAAATAATTATCACCTTGAGTCATGTCACGCCCTTTAAGACAAACGATTTTGCTTGTGGATGGCTATAATGTCATTGGTTTATGGCCTCGTCTCCGAGAAATTCTCAATTTTCATGGCTTAGAAACAGCTAGAAGAGATTTGATTGAAGCTCTGGTAAACTATAGTGCTAGTCAGGACTTAAATACTCAGATAGTATTTGATTCCCAATACCAATATAGTCCTACGACAAAAGAAATTATTACTGATAGATTATTGGTTAATTATACAGAGTTTGGTCAGACAGCGGATACTTTTATAGAGAAATCTTGTGCTAATCTTCGCCAGGATATCCATTTGTCTAAGAGTAGGTTAATAGTGGCTACTTCAGATAGAGATCAAAAGCTGACTGTGATTGGTTATGGTGCTGAATGGATGTCTTCCCAACAGCTTGCTCATGATGTTGAAAGTGTAGCGAGTCGTGTTCGGAGTAGGTGTCAACGAAGCAAAAGAGCATCAAGGCGTTTTCTGGCCAGTTATTTAGATCCAGAGTCTCAAAAGCGCCTAGCTGAATTGAGAATGGGCAAAAAATAGTTCTATATCATATAATTTTCTGAAAGTAAAATACAATTTATAAAATTATCTTATAAGAAAGATAATAAAAAAAGATAGAAAAAGGGGTTGCAAAATAGCTGGAATCACTACTATAATAAGTAAACGTAGCTCAGGAAACGAGCAAATATTTATTCCTCGGTAGCTCAGCGGTAGAGCGGTCGGCTGTTAACCGATTGGTCGCAAGTTCGAATCTTGCCCGGGGAGTTTAAAAATTATAGGTTCTAGATTTAGGCATAGTTAGTAGTTATATTTTTCTACTAAAACCTTAAGTTCAGAATTCTAGAATTAACAAATTTATGTTTCAGTACGAACATACTAACAAATGGCCTCTATATTGGTCTCTTGACCCAAATGTGACTTTTCTCAATCATGGGTCTTTTGGAGCTTGTCCATTACAAGTATTGACAGCTCAGGCCCAACTGCGGGAAAAGTTAGAAAGAGAACCTGTACATTTTTTTATTCGGGAGTTTGAAACTCTACTGAATGAAGCTAGAGGGAAGTTAGCAGAGTTTGTTGGTGCAAAGCCAGAGGAATTAGCGTTTGTTCCAAATGCAACTACTGGGGTAAATGCAGTGTTGCGCTCCCTCAACTTTTCCTCCACCGATGAGTTACTAACCACAGACCAAGAATACAACGCTTGTCGCAATGCACTCAATTTTGTTAGCGATCGCACAGGTGCAAAAGTTATAGTGGCATCCCTACCTTTTCCTATAGAGTCTCCTCAACAAATAGTCGAAGCAGTTATCAAACACATTTCACCAAGAACAAGACTTGCATTACTCGATCATGTTAGTAGTTCAACAGCATTTGTATTTCCTATCAAAAAACTGGTAAAAGAATTAGCGAAACGAGGTGTCGATACATTAGTAGATGGTGCCCATGCAGTGGGAATGCTTCCACTTAATTTAGAGGAAATCGGAGCAGCTTATTACACAGGAAATTGTCATAAATGGTTATGTGCGCCGAAAGGTGCTGGTTTTTTGTATGTGCGTAAAGATAAACAAGAGAATATTCATCCTTTAACTATTAGTCATGGTGCAAATTCTACTCGCATAGATAAGTCACGATTTCAGTTAGAATTTGATTGGGTAGGTACGGACGATCCAACTGCTTATTTATGTGTACCAGAAGCAATTAAGTTTATGGGTTCATTGTTGCCTGGGGGTTGGTTAGAGTTAATGGAAAAAAATAAGTCTATGGTATTGGTAGCTAGACATTTATTACAGGAAAAGTTGGGAATAAAAATTGATTGTTGTCCAGATGAAATGATTGGTTCAATGGCAGTTGTGAAATTGCCTGATGAGCGGGGGGATAAGGTTTATAGTGGTTTGATTCCACCTTTACAAAATGATTTGTGGGAGAAGTTTAGAATTGAGGTGCCGATAGTTTGTTGGCCTAATAAAAGGAAGCGACTTTTACGGATTTCGGCTCAAATTTATAATAGTTTTTCCCAATATGAATATTTAGCTGAAGCCTTGGTAAAGTTGTTATAGCAATTCCCATACTGGTGAGGTACAAAATTTTAGGTTTGAGGGAAAAGGGAACAGGGAACACTTAACTGGGAACAGGGAACAGAAAAGAAGAAAAACAACTGTACCTCATAACTTTGGGAATTGCTATATAAGATTTGAGATTTTTTGAGAAAATTTCTACTTTGTAGTAATACTATGAATAAATTTTATGGCGTTGCATTATCAAGGGATATTTTGATATGCAAAAATTTAGCTTGATCAATCAAAAGTTTCAGATGCTTGCAAATTTAATTATCATCCCCCAACTATGCAACACCAATTTTATAACTATTAGTTATTAACTTCTTTGGCGAGAATACTATAGGATGAAAAAATAATTTTAAAAATGGTATAGGTTCTGAAGAAGGCAGAAGGAAGACAAAAGTATAAAAATGTCAGATGTTATTGTTAAATCACATAAAGAAGTTTATACAAAAAGAAAGCAACTATAATTAATAGCAAATCTCAAAAGTCTTGCTACATTTTCTTAAGAGTAGGCAGTAGGGTTCTACCGAATAAGTAGTAATTGCGATTTTCTCCTAGAATCCTTAAAAACATTGCTCTTATAGCATTTTTAAAAAAGAATGTTACTAATAGTAAGGGCGATAAAAAGATTTTACAGCAAATGCTCCTTTGATAAAGCGGTGCTACCCCGCGCCCTCCGGGTATCTCTTTCAGAGACGCTCCGCGAACGGCAGTTGCGTGACTGTCGCTTAACCCGCCCAACGCACTGCACTCACCGTCTCACGGCGCAAGCGGTCGGAACCCGGCGAGGTCTCCCGCTCTTTCAGAGCCGCTCCGAAGTGCGCCATGGGAATGCCGACCAAGAGAGGGAACGCGCACCAAGAGAAAA
>NZ_JAAHGT010000703.1 GCF_010672385.1 Okeania sp. SIO2F4 | reverse complement strand
TTCAAGTTAGTTCCTGATAATTTCTGTTCTACCTTTTCTATTACTTGTGCCACTTACCAATACTTCTCATCAGGGATAAATACTAAATTTACTGTAGCGCTATAGTTTTTAACAACTATATATCTAGGGTTTTTCCCTGAACTAGAGAGAAATTATATTTCGACTAGGACTGTATCTTCAAGTTAGTTCCTGATAATTTCTGTTCTACCTTTTCTATTACTTGTGCCACTTACCAATACTTCTCATCAGGGATAAATACTAAATTTACTGTAGCGCTATAGTTTTTAACAACTATATATCTAGATAATTTCTGTTCTACCTTTTCTATTACTTGTGTCACTTACCAATACTTCTCATCACAGATAAATACTAAATTTACTGTAGCGCTATAGTTTTTAACAACTATATATCTAGGGTTTTTCCCTGAACTAGAGAGAAATTATATTTCGACTAGGACTGTATCCTCAAGTTAATTCCTGATAATTTCTGTTCTACCTTTTCTATTACTTGTGTCACTTACCAATACTTCTCATCACAGATAAATACTAAATTTACTGTAGCGCTATAGTTTTTAACAACTATATATCTAGGGTTTTTCCCTGAACTAGCGAGAAATTATATCAGGATCGTACCATTTTGCTAAAGTAACATTTAAGACTTGACACGGCACTACTTAGGGTTTGCGGAAAAAGTCTTATGAGTGAGGATATAACTCAGGAGAAATAGGAATTGTATAGGAGGTAGTCTGAAGAATTGTTCCTTGATTTTTCTGCCCTTGTCTGCTCAAAATTCTAACTTTTTGAGCTTTTTCGACCGAAAAGCTGGCACTTTTTTCACATAATAAGGGCTAAAGCCTTTATCTGTAAATCCTTTGAGAGTTAATCAGCAACCCCTACTTATAATTCCTTTCTGCCTTTTTGCTTTCTTCTTCTTCAAACAAATAAATTTAGGGATTGAAACCAATAAAGTGTATAATCTATGGTGCTAATGCCAAAGACTGGCCACCAGATTAATCTCATGCTCCCTCAATTTCAAATAGATACAACCTTTGACTTATCTAACTATTTAGCAGAGCGAAAAGCTCTAGTTGAAAAAGCTCTTGACAGTTCTATCAGCGTAGTCTACCCAGAAAAAATCTATGAGGCAATGCGCTATTCCCTACTAGCAGGTGGTAAGCGCTTACGTCCAATTCTTTGTTTGGCGACCTGTGAATTATCAGGTGGAAATATAGAAATGGCAATGCCTACTGCCTGTGCATTAGAGATGATTCATACCATGTCGTTAATCCATGATGATTTACCTGCAATGGATAACGATGACTATCGCCGAGGCAAGTTAACCAATCATAAAGTTTATGGTGAAGATATTGCAATTCTTGCAGGAGATGGTTTATTAAGTTATGCCTTTGAGTTTGTAGCTACTCAAACTAAGGATGTACTACCACAACAAGTTCTACAAGTGATTGCTCAGTTGGGAAAAGCAGTCGGAGCAGCAGGGTTAGTTGGAGGCCAAGTAGTGGACTTAGCTTCCGAGGGTCTCTCACAGGTATCTGAAAAAACCCTACATTTTATCCATACTCATAAAACAGGCGCTCTTTTAGAAGCTTGTGTAGTTTCTGGTGCTCTACTTGCGAGTGCATCCCAAACTAATCTACAGAGACTTTCTCGCTATGCTCAAAATATTGGTTTGGCTTTTCAAATAGTTGATGATATTCTCGATATTACTGCTACTACAGAAGAGCTAGGAAAAACTGCTGGAAAGGATCTTGAGGCTCAAAAAGCAACCTATCCAGCAATTTGGGGATTAGAAAAATCTCGCTGTCAAGCTCAAATACTGGTTCAGAATGCCAAGGCAGAGTTAGAAATTTTTGGAGAAAAGGCAATGCCACTAATAGCTTTAGCAGATTTTATTATCAGCCGCAGTAACTAGGGGTGCAATATGCAGAATATTGGCGAAATAATGGACAATTACGTTCTATGGGTTGCTCTCCTAGCTTGTATCATGGCTCAATTTTTGAAGATAGTAGTAGAGTTAGTTCAACATCACAAGATTAATTTACAAGCTTTATTTACGAGTGGGGGAATGCCTAGTGCCCATTCTGCATTTGTAGCAGCATTGGCAGTAGGAGTAGGTCAGACAAAGGGTTGGGCTAGTCCAGAGTTTGCCCTTGCTTTAGTTTTTGCAATTATTGTGATGTATGATGCAGCAGGAGTTCGTCAAGCAGCAGGATTACAAGCTCGAATTCTTAATCAAATTATAGATGAATTATTCCAGGAAGACCATCATCTTAATCAAGACCGTCTCAAAGAGTTGTTAGGTCATACTCCTGTACAGGTCATAGCAGGTTTTTGTCTGGGAGTAGTTGTATCTTGGCTCGCTAGTTTCAGTTATTAATTAGTTAATTTAATTCTAGGACTAATTAATGTCACCCTACTACTATCTACAACAAAAGCTAAAAATCCACGATCGCTTAAATTGAACATACTATTTGTCGCAGCTCGACGTCCCCGTGTATAGGTTACTAATAGAAAAGGTTTTTGCCCATAAGCAGCTAAACCTACATTACGCCCTAAACTTCTTTCCAACTGTAAAGCTATTTCTGGTTGATTATTATAATCAACTAAAACAGCATAACCGCTACCCAAAGGTTGAGGATTAAAGCCTATTTCTGGAGGTGCAGGTAAAGGACCATCAGGGAGTTCTGTTTCCTCACTCGGTCTAACTACATAGGCACGCAACCCGACAATATCTTGAATATATCTTGCCCAATCACTCGCTACATCTTGGTCATCAAAGCCTCGGATACTACTAACAGTCTGGTCAATGTAGCGACAGATATCTATTGTAATATCTGGTGGCAGACTACGACGAACTATATCTTGATTTGCAGGTGTCTCTGTAACTATGACTAATAAGTATTCATCAATGGCAGGAGATTGACAATCTTCAATGGCTATAGCATATTTTTCTTCAATTGTCAAAAATGACAATAATAAAAAAGTTGAGGCTATTACAGTTTTTAGCCTCCCCAACCAAGGTTTATTCAATTGCACTTGAGTATTAGTCATTGCGAAAAAATGGTTAATAGTCAAGTAAGCATTCAGCTATTAGCTCTCAGCTCTCAGCTCTCAGCTTTTAAAAGTAATAACTAATAAGGTTGGCTGATGACCAATTTCATTCATAACTCTTAAATTCTCCTTGGAGACTAATTTTTCATAAATGTGACAATGTGACAATGTGACAATAAGTTAATAACCCATAGCTGTTTCGCTACGCGACATGAAAAATGTAGTTCCGACCCAAGAGGCTAGCTAATAGCAGACGGCTGAATGCTTACATAGTTAAGGAGGCTATTTTGCCTATTCTCTAATTAGGGAGTAGTTAGGAGAAATGGGAATTATAGAGGAGGTAGTCGGAAGAATTGTCCGTTGATTTTTCTGTCCTTGTCTGTCCAAAATGCTAACTTTATTGTAGCTCATAGCAACCTAAAAGCTGGAAATTTTTTCGACAAAAAAGATGCTAAAGTCTTTATCTATGAGCACTTTGACCTTTAATCAGCAACCCCTAATCTAAGAATCTTTCGTAGAAGTTGATGCCAGAGAAGCCAAAGGTTGAGGAATAGTGTCTGAAGGTGCTTGAAATTCTCCCCTAATTACAAATTCCAAGCGTAATTTAAACCAATCTATACATTTAGGATTAGTAGAAATAATCGCTGCAGCAGGTTGAGGGCATTTTTCTTTAGTACTAGCCATTTCAGGAGCTTCTAAAAAAGCAGGTTCAGCAATTAACCAAAAATCAATTTCTTTTTCCTTCTCGTGATAATCTCTTGTTCGCTCCCTGAATACTTCTTCGAGGGGTTCTTCCTCCAGTAAAAATTTTTTACTAGCTAAGACGTAATAGTAAGTTTCCATTTCCATCAATAAATAAGAAATTATTGACATCATCTCCGGCGGTTAGACACGAAGATCCCTACCGAGCCGTAGCTCCTCGGTGAGTTGACGTTTCATCAGGTGCTGCTACCAGTACAAAGTAGTCTGACGCTTCCCTCTGTGTCCGTTTAATGTCTCGGATTGCCTACCCGCGACAACAATACTATACCTTATGTCCTTATCTTTAATCAACCAAAAAATTGCCCGCTTAACTACCTATCAGCTAAAAGCATTTAGCTAGCCTCCTGGGTCGGAGTTTCGGCCTTCAGCTTTTTGAGCTTGGGTTAAAATCCTCTGCAACCCCAAGCACAAGATTATCGAGTCGGGGTTGAAACCCCTTCTAAACTTTAGAAAAATAATCTTGCTGAGTGCTGAGTGCTTACTGCTTTTTTAAGGGCAAGGCTTTAGACCGAAAAATTCGGTAATTAGAACTGGCCTTGAATAGCCAGTTTCATTTCACGGACAGCTCGCTCCATACCCACGAGTACCGCCCTAGAAATAATTGTATGACCAATGTTAAGTTCTTCCATACCTTCTAAACAAGCAATTGGATAAACATTCCAATAGGTGAGGCCATGTCCAGCGTTTACTCGGAGACCAGCAGCGATCGCTATTTTGCATCCATCTGCCAAAACAGTCAATTCTTTGTGACGTGTGGCCTCATCCTCAGCTTCAGCATAACATCCTGTATGGAGTTCAATAAACTTGGCCTGAATTTCGGCAGAAGCTTCTATCTGTGCTTTTTCTGCATCAATAAACATACTTACAGGAATACCCGCCCCCTGTAACTGGGCTACAACTTGCCTCATCTGGGGAAGATTTCCAGCCACATCCAAACCCCCTTCCGTAGTAACTTCTTCCCGGCGTTCTGGTACAAGAGTAATATAGTCTGGTTTAATTTCCAGAGCGATCGCCACCATTTCATCAGTAGGGGCCATTTCTAAATTCAAATGAGTCCGTACCGTTTGTCGGAGAATACGGACATCTCGTTCTTGAATATGGCGACGGTCTTCGCGCAGATGGACAGTAATACCATCAGCACCAGCTAGTTCAGCTAAAACTGCTGCTGCTACTGGGTCAGGTTCTACAGTTTGTCGCGCTTGTCTAATTGTGGCAACGTGGTCGATGTTGACACCAAGAGTGGGCAATTTTTTCTTCTCCTAAAAAGGTTAAATTAATTTTGCACAGGTATTTAATTATATTATCAGTGTTAAACCTCAAAGTTTTCTAAGATTTTCCAAATTATAGAAACAAGAC
>NZ_JAAHGT010000702.1 GCF_010672385.1 Okeania sp. SIO2F4 | reverse complement strand
GAGATACGCTTAGGGCTTCTATGTTACCGAGAAATTGTGGGTATGCGCCTCCCCTTGGATAGGGGAAAAAGAAAAAATTTTTCCTTTGAATCAATCCTATCCGTTTTCAAGAAGTTCAAGAAGAGGTAATTATTAATTATTAATTATTAATTATTAATTGTTGAACCTCTTTCTATAGATTGATATTTTATTCATCTGTTGGACAATAGTTAAAAGTCTCAAAGCCTTTACAGGAAAAAGTTTCAGCCTTTTTTTATATCAAAGACTGATCTTTTATTCATCTATTGGACAATAGTTGTAGAAGTCTGAAGTACATATGCTTAAGCTTGTGCGGTAGCTATATGCTTTCATACAACAAAGCCGAACTATAGACATATATCATACAACCGGATTCTATATGACAAGGAAATTCAGAACTCAGAAGTTAAATTGCTGCTGTAGTGATAACTAATAACTAATAACTAATATAGCACTACGCATTCAGGTATTTGACATTTCGCGCATCCTGAAACCCTTTGACAGTTTACTATTCCCTATTCCCTATTCCCTATTCCCTATTCCCTAGCGCTATAACTGATAACTGATAACTGATAACTAATTCATTATGCTTTTAAGTATTGCTGACAACTTTATCAAACGACCTGTCCTCACGACAGTTTGTACAATTATAATAATATTAGCGGGGACAATCTCAATTCCATTGTTGCCCATTGCTCAATTACCTCAACTTGCTAATACCGAGATTCAAGTAAGTTCAACCTATATTGGAGCTGACGCTCAAACTACAGAAAATACTGTAACTACAATTTTAGAGCGAGAAATTAACGGTGTTGAAGACATGAAATATATGTACTCCAACACCACTAATAGCGGTCAGACAAGTATTAACATTGTATTTCCTAATGATGTAGACCGCAACACCGCTCAAGTTAACGTTCAAAACCGAGTATCTCAAGCAGAACCCTCCCTACCAGACTCTATCAGACAAACTGGTGTTAAAGTAGAAGCTGCATCTCCTAATATTTTGTTAGTAATTGCCACTTACTCAGAAAAAGATGAAAATGGCAACTTTTACTACAACGATAACTTTATGAGTAACTACATCGACCTAAACGTTTTAGATGAGATAAAACGTATTCCTGGGGTCGGTCAAGCTACAATTTTTGGGGAACGGAAATATGCCATGCGTATTTGGCTTAATCCTCAGAAAATGGCTGCTCGCGAGTTAACTGCTCAGGATGTAGTTAATGCCTTGCAAGAACAAAATATTCAAGTGGGAGCGGGAAAAATTGGTCAAAACCCAGCACCGCCAGATTTAGTTTATGAAATTCCTCTACAAGCTATTGGGAGGATGAAAAATGCCGAAGAATTTGAAGATTTGGTACTCAGAGTAGGTGAAAATGGTACTTTGGTTAAAGTCAGAGATGTGGGTAGAGCGGAACTCGGAGCGGAAAATTACGATCTTGCTGCTACATATAATGGTGTTCCAACCGCAGGTTTAGGAATCTATCAATTACCAGGTAGTAACGCTCTAGCAACAGCTAAACAAGTAAAAGCAACAATGGCAGCACTCAGCGAGAGTTTTCCACCAGGATTAAAATATGATATTGCCTACGATACAACATTATTTGTAGAAGTATCCCTGCAAGAGGTGATAATTACCCTACTCCAAGCAGTGAGCTTAGTAGTTTTGATCATCTTCATTTTTTTGCAAGATTGGCGAGCTACTCTGATTCCAGCGATCGCTATTCCTGTAGCTCTGATTGGAGCAATGGCAGGTTTGAAAATGTTGAATTTTGAAATTAACACCCTAACATTATTTGCTTGTACTTTGGCATCAGGTCTAGTGGTAGATGACGCAATTGTGATTGTGGAGGCAGTTTCCAGTAAAATTGAACAGGGAATGAAAGCAAGGCAAGCAGCATTAGATTCGATGGAAGAACTCACGGGAGCAACGCTCGCTACTTCTTTAGTATTAATGGCGGTGTTTATCCCTGTTTCTTTCTTCCCTGGAACAACTGGAGTAATTTACAAACAGTTCGCTCTGACTATTGCTTTTGCTGTTGCTTGTTCAACTTTTAACGCCCTAACTTTCTCCCCTAGTATGGCAGGACTATTACTGCGGCAAAAACAGGAAGCAACAGGTCCGTTAGGCTGGATATTTGATAAGTTTAATCAGGGTTTTGGTTGGCTACAAGACAAGTACGCTAAATTAGTCAGCTTTCTAACTCGCATCAATGTTATTGTCATGGGGATTTTTATCGCGGGTCTAGTCGCAACTGTTTGGATGTACGGTATAGTTCCCAGTGGGTTTGTTCCCCAAGAAGACCAAGGTTATTTTATTGTAATTTACCAAGCTTCTGATGGAGTATCCTTAAATTATACAGCTAATGCAGCAGACAAAATTCAACAGGAAATTGATAAAATTGATGAAATTGAATCTAGTTTTGGTATCGCTGGTTTTGGCTTTGATGGCACCAACCCCAGTCAGGGTGTATTTTTTGTCTTACTTAAGCCTTGGGAAGAACGAACCCTAGCAGAGCAGTCTGTTTACGGGATAACCAGAAGGTTAAATGGAGCATTGCAAGGAATAAAAGAAGTGAACGCCTTTGCTGTCAACGCCCCACCAGTACCAGGATTAGGTAGTACGGGAGGCTTTGAATTTCAATTGCAAGATCGTAGCGGAGGTTTACCTCTACAAGCATTACTAGAAAATGGAAATCGGTTAATTGGAGCAGCTAATTCCCCAGAACATCCAAGTCTACAAGGAGTTTACAGTCAATTTAGCGCTAATAAACCTCAGAAAAAAATTGAAGTTTTACGCGATCGCGCTAAAGCATTAAATGTTAATGTGAATGATATATTTTCAACCCTCCAAACTTATTTGGGTTCATCTTATGTCAATGACTTTGTATTAGGGCAACGTCAATATCGAGTTTATGTTCAAGCAGAGCCAAACTTTCGAGCAAAACCAGAAGATATAGATCAATTATATGTCCGCTCTCTTAATGGAGAGATGATTTCTCTGGGTAGTTTAGTGAAAATAGAAGATTTTTTCGGACCGGAGATTATTACCCACTACAATATTTTCCGTTCCATGAAAATTCAAGGTGGTCCTGCTCCTGGCTATAGTTCTGGACAAGCGATCGCTTCTATGGAGGAAGCTTCATCACAATTATTAGACCCTGGTTTTGGCTATGCTTGGCAGGGTAGCGCGTTAGAGGAAAAATCTTCTGGTGGTGCAGCACCGGTTATTTTTGGCTTAGGTTTTGTGATGGTATTTTTGGTACTAGCAGCACAATACGAAAGTTATATCGATCCGATGATTATTATGCTCTCAGTACCACTAGCAGTGTTAGGAGCATTAGTTGCAATTTGGTTCCGAGCAAATATACTGATGGCGGGTAGTGTTTGGCCAGTTGTGACTAATGACGTGTATGCTCAGGTTGCATTGGTGATGTTAATTGGTTTAGCTTCTAAGAACTCAATTTTGATTGTAGAATTTGCTAACCAGTTACGGGATAAAGGATTGAGTATTACAAAAGCAGCAATTCAAGCAGCAGAGCAGCGTTTTCGCCCTATTCAGATGACAGCAATTTCTAGTTTAATTGGTTTTATGCCACTGGTTATTGCTACCGGAGCAGGTTCGAGCAGTCGTTGGTCTCTCGGTACTGCAATATTTGGAGGAATGTTATTTGGTACTTTGTTGAGTTTGTTGATTACTCCGAACTTATATATCGCAGTTAAAAATTTTGAATCTCGATTTTTGAAAGGCGAAAAACCCGAGCAGTCAGATCGGGATAGTTTTTCAGATCATAATGGCGATTATCATTCTAATGGCTTTGAATCTCTTGAGGATCGTATCAGAGACTATCATAATGGGTATACAGTAGCTAATGGTTCATCAGAAAATCAAGCTGATTCTACTATAGAAACTGGAGTAGGTGACTAGAAGAGTAGGGGAACTGGGTAGGTTGGGTTTCGTTCCTTACAGCGCTTTTGCTGATTGATGAACCACATCGTCATCACCAAAACCCTGTAGGGGCGATTCGCGCATGGCAGCAGCATTCCGCAGGAAATCGCCCCTACTTGCTGGCCATTCGCCCCTATTGTGGTCTACTGAAATGAAAACTGCTGTAACCCAACATTCGCCTTATTGTGGTTGGGTTCCCCTTACGGAAAGCAAGCTATTTTGACAATTCTTTGATAAGATATCTCCAATAGACATCTGCGGAAAATAAATAAACCTTTTAGTTATATTAGCTAAAGAAAGAAAAAATCCTTTTTCCTGCCTTTTTGGTAAAAATATCTTAACTGTTCCCTGTTCCCAGTTAAGTGTTCCCTGTTCCCTACCCCTGCAAAAAATCTATCTCTTTTTCAGAGTGGTCTAATAATAAAAAATAAAATCAATTATCCCCATAGTATAGATCAATTCTTTCTCCCTACTCCCTGCTCCCTCTTTTCTGGAGATGTCAGCACCCCGCTCTAAAGAGACGGAGCTTCGTGCTGCATTAATTTAGAGATAGTTGACCAGATTCAGTACCTTCGGGTACTATAGCGCTACGCATTAAGGCTCTTGACATTTCGCGCATCCTGAAACCCTTTAACAGTTTACTATTCCCTCCATACCTATTCCCTATTCCCGATTCAAGTAGCGCTATACGTTATCGGTAGATGTTTAAGTACCTACCTACAAATGCTTCACCAGTTTGTAGCTCTAGAATCCTTTATTTAAACAGATGTATCGGGTTAAGTGTATAGAAGGGCGATCGCTTTTTTCTCATATCGTCATATATAGCGCTACGCATTAAGGCTCTTGACATTTCGCGCATCCTGAAACCCTTTAACAGTTTACTATTCCCTCCATACCTATTCCCTATTCCCGATTCAAGTAGCGCTATAGAATCCGGTTATATGATATATGTTTATAATTCTATCCACACTCCCCACACTCCCCACACTCCCCACACTTCCCACACTCCCCACTCCTAATAAGTATTCAACCGGATTTCATATCAGGTGTCGCTCTTGTTTTCTAGCAAAAAGATAAAACCTCACCTCCTCACGGGGTGACAAGCTAGTTGAAAGCTATATATAGAGACGAATTTGCGTTCGGGAACTGAAGAATACTTCAACTAAAATCAAACTCTTATTGAGAATGAATGAGGTGTAGTGCGTTAGAAGAGCT
>NZ_JAAHGT010000701.1 GCF_010672385.1 Okeania sp. SIO2F4 | reverse complement strand
TTTTCATTCAAAGGTATTCCACTTTCAACACAACTACATTCTAAATGTTTACCCAAAATTGTCGGATAATTTGGATTAAAAGCAGCACTTTCTGCCTCACCATTTAATAAGAAATTTGGTTTATTTCCATAGAAATTATCTAAGGGATTTTGAGCTACTGGCAAAAACATAACTAACCCTTGATTTTTCCTTCCTACCCGACCAATTCTTTGTTTCCAAGACATTAAACTACCTGGATAACCACGCACTAAACAACAGTCAAGTTCAGGTAGATCGATTCCTGCTTCTAATGCGGAGGTAGAAAGGATAACTTTTACTATCCCAGTTTGTAATTTTTGGATGATATCCTGTCGCCTATCAAATCCCAAAGAACCATAAAAAATTGCTACTTTATCTGGCAAATAACTCTCTCCATTTTTATCAGCTATTCGTTTAATTATCCCCAATAACTTTTTAACTGCACCTCTGGAATTACAAAATACTACCCCACTCAAATCATGGCGCAACCAAGACAGAATTATTTGACAAGCATTAGGATTAGCAGTATCACTTGGTTCCAAAAACAAAATAGTTTTGCCAGAAGTATCAGCACCACTTTTTGAGATTAGATGAAGTCTTTCTGGTTGATGGGAGCGATCGCTAAATCCCATTGCCATTTCTGCGGGATTTCCAATCGTAGCTGAACTAAAGATAAATTGTAATTTTTCTGAACTGCCTCCTACTCTGTCTACTGCCATTTTTAACCGTCGTATTAAGTTGGAAAAATGTGCGCCAAAGGCACCTCTATAAGCATGAGATTCATCTATAACTACATAGCGGAGTTGTTGAAATAATTTGCGCCATCCTTCTCCATCTTTGCTTCTAATTCTATATAGTTGATAGTGTAATAAATCTGGGCTGACTCCTAAAATATTAGGTGGATTAGGAATAAATAATTTTTTTCTGTTTGCTGAGGAGATGTCACCTGTAATTAACCCAATTTTGACAGAATTTTTAGGAAAATATGAGGTCATTTTTTCTAGCTTTTGCATCTGGTCTAATGCCAATGCTTTGAGGGGAAAAATATATAATGCTGTAGTTTCTGGTTGTTGCAAACATGATTCTAAAATGGCGAGGTTATAACAGAGAGTTTTGCCAGAAGCTGTGGGGGTAAAAATGCAAATATCTAATCCTTTCCGTAGAGCGGTTAATGATTCAATTTGATGTTCATAGAGTTCTGTAATATTTTGTAGAATGAGAGAATTTTTGAGAGTAATTGGTAAATCTTCTGGCAAGGGATAGAGTTTTCCTGGAGTTGGCGGTGTGTTATCTATAGCTACTAAATCATCTATAAATTCTTGGGCAATTGTTTGAAATACTGGTCGGGAAATAGCTTCTATTTCTGCTGCGGAAATCTGGGATTTTTGTGGCTGTTTGAATTTTTTCTGATTAAAACTTGCACTATCTCTAGGATTAATGTGTTTCTCATTAATTGCTATTTGCCAATCATAAAAATGCACTGGAGAATGATTTTCTAAAAAGTCTACAATTAAACGTTTTCCCAATACTGCTGTAATTTGACCTATGCCATATTCAGGAGAATAAACTTTTGCACCAATTTTTAACCATTCTGGAGCAGATGGTAGTTGATTTCCAGCTCGAATAATAGCAGCATAGTCTGTCGGTTTCTCCGTCATAAGAAATAAGGAATCAAGAAAGGATCAATCAAATAAACTTAGGAAGGTAGTAATATTTTTTCCAGTTACTATGTTTGGCTTCTAATTCAATACTTTTAGGTATTATGTATTTGGTTATATTGTCTAATTGCTTCATCTCTATTTATATATTTTCGAGTAATAAAAGTAAACTTCATTTCACCAAAAGTTTGTCTACCTCTTCCATTAAAATAGTCACCTTATAAAAAATTACCATCAGGTGAAAGACGTAAATTAGCAGAACCTCTGTGCATAGACATTGTTGACAAACTTCGAGTATAAGGCTCATTAACATATTCATATTTTAAAGTAGCTTCAGAAGAATCTAAAGTATTCACAGCAGCCATTGTTGAGTTAGAAATAGACGACGTTGCCCGAAGTTGAATATCAATAGCTGACCATGTTTGGCGAACATACAAAATTATTCCATCATAATCACTATCATTGTAAGAAGAATGGATTTTTCCTACCCATGTACCTTGTAAATTTGGAATACTTGAACAGGATAAGTCACCTAGCTTTAACTGCCAAAAAAACTTGTCAAAAGCTTGATAAAAGATACCATAAAAACCCATTACTGACGGAGCATCTAACCACCAAGGAACTTGCCATTGTAAATTCTTAACGACAGAACTTAATAGTAGTGCAGCCATAACTGAAATTGCTGCAATATATAAAGGAATTGTTTCTCTATCTTTTGCATTAGTAGCGTAAGCGTGCATTTTACCAATTCTCCCACAATTCTATTAAGCTTTTAATAAAGTATTGAGCATCTTTCAATTTCCATTGTTCTGGTTTATTGCCAAAAAGGTTAAGCATTTTATTTTGACAAATGAAGGAACTGTTTAAACTTTCGCAAAGCCAATTCACAACTTTTATATATCAGGACTTACGCAGAGCCACCATATCTAGTAGGGGTTAACGGCCGTTAACCCCTACATATTGTGTATAATTTAATACGCATGGCTTTAGTCCTGTATATGTGTCTCGTCGATTGTTAACGAAACAATTGCTTGGGACATTATAGAGTAGACATTCAATATAATATGAGGGTGCTTCAAGAGGATAACTATATCTATTAATTATCATTTTTTTTGAATTTTTCAATAAACGAACAGTAGGCTTATAATTTTGGTTAGTTTTACTATTCTTATTTGCTCCATTGTGAAAATGTAACTTTGGATAATTAATAATTTTCCTTCTACTATCTCTAGTATAAAAGCAAATTCCTGGGATATAATCTTCATATTCACTTTCAAATTTATAATAGTATCTATATTCAATACAAGGAATAATATCAGCAGCAATCCTGTTACTGCCTTTTGGCAGCTTTATAGATTTATTTCCAACTATAATATTATCTCGAGGATAGTAATTCGATAAACTCACGAAAATATCTTGATGAAAGTCATCCCAGGTATAATTATAAGACTTAAATACACTATCATAACGTTTACGAGGATAAGGATTCATCTTTCAGCAATTAACAATGAACAATTAATAATTAATAATTACCCCTTCTTAAAACGGAATTGATTGACTAAAAGGAATTTTTTTGATTTATCCCCTATCCAAGGGGAGGCTTCAAGGCGTGAATTATTAAATGAATAATTAATTGACTATCAATTATTAATTATTCATTATTAACTATTAATTATTAATTATTCGGTGATTTGTTACTACAAAAAACAGTATTTAACTGCACGACAACATCTACATCACTATCAGCTCGAATGTTTGTTTTGTTTCGATAATATCCTTGCAGATAAATTTCAAAATTGTTGCCTTCTGCAAACCTATTAAGCTTAAGTTTTGATATTGGATGATTCAGAGCTTTACGAATTGATTCGTGAGTATTAATTGCTAATTGAGTTTGCTGAGACTTTGCCCAAGTTGACAGTTGTATTTCTGGAATAGGCATAGTTTACTTCTCTATTTGATTCTAGAAAATTGTAGCAAAACTTCTGGTAAACCGACAGAACTAAAATAGTGTCATAGTAAAGGCAAGTTCCACTTCAAATTAATAAATCAACAATCAAATGAAGCTTCGCTACTTGCTTTCTACTCCCCACTTCCTTCTTCAACTCCGGTGAAAATTGCTACTAAAATTTTTATTAAATCTTCTAAATCATTAGGTACTCTATATAAATTTAGGTCTTGCTTAACTTCTTTTTATTGCCGTTTTAATATAGCAAATTGCCAAATTTTACCTATAGAAACAACTCCATATAATAAATTTTTTTCTGGTTCTGTTCCTTTATCAAGAGCAATTAACTCAACTGCTAGTTGCTTAAAACCTCTTTCTAAGTTTTCATCCTTTGTCTCAATAACTAATAAATTATTTCCTGCTTGTAAAAAATAATCTAGAGAACCTTTTAGCTGAGGTTCAATTTCCAAAGGATAGGAAACCTTGAGTTTAGCCTGACAATAATCAACTAATTCTATCAATACTGGAGCAATTAAAAATTCTCGCCTTGCCATCTCACTATCTAAAGTAATATAAGGGAGACTTTTGCGAAATCTTTGCTTGAGATTTTCTAACCCATCAATTTGCCGTTGAGACTTGGGCAAAACTAACTCTTCTGTAATTAATTGATAACCAAAGTAATTTAAGATATCCTCCGGGTAATAATTGAATTTGAATAATCTGAAAAGTTACAACTATCAGGTAGTTTAATTGATATATTCATCATAGTTTTTCCTCATACTATTAATGTAAGCATTTAGCTGTCAGCTATCAGCTATTTTTTAGTGGGTGATAAAAGCTTGATTTAAACCCCGTCCTTAAGCAAAATTTGTAGTAGACTGTTTCAGCTAAAACTGTGCACTCTTATTTTTGTTTCTAGGTGTCTTTTTCTCCCCACCCGGACCACACTTCCCACCCGGACCACACTTCCCATCTAACGCACCATTTAAGATGAAACAATCCAGTAGGGTGCGTTAGACAGCTAAAATTTAGACTGTGAAAGGTATTTAGCAATTCGTCGCACCATTTTAGTTTTGTCGGTCTACTATTCCCTACTCCCTAAGACTGATACTCTCGTTTAATTGATTTTGCCCATAATAAAAATGGTATTACACCACCTCCTAATAATGCTGCTAATGTGAATAAAAAAATGATAATTCTAGTCAGACGAGGTAGGGAGCGTGACACCCAAGGAAATACATAAGGTTCTAATTCAGAATCTACTAAATTATTAGGCAACTTGAAACTAACTTGCACGTTATGTAACGAACCACGGTCAGCATTTATTGGTTGAATATAATTAATTTGATACTCATCAAATAAAGCCTCTAAAAATTCGGTCAAACTGTTAGAAATATTTTCAGCATTTCCAGAAAATTCAGCAATACCTCTAGTTACTCCTGCTATTTGTTGGAGTCGCTTTTGGTCAACAAATTCTTCGGCGGCAAGTTCGCTTAATCTCTCTGAGTCATTACTTTTTTTTCCGCCTCTTTGACTAATATCTCTAATAGTTGGAGCAACCTCCAACTATTAG
>NZ_JAAHGT010000700.1 GCF_010672385.1 Okeania sp. SIO2F4 | reverse complement strand
AAGATATTTTCCCTGAATCTGATTTACCTCGCTTATCAGAGATGATTCAAGCTAGCAAAGGAATTTTTGAAATAGTAGCTGTCCGGAACGATCGCGAAGATTACGTCCGCACCTTAAAAGTTTGGCTGAAAAATCTGAAACAAAATCGAAAACAAGCAATAGATTTAGTAGGCGAAGAGTCAGTTGCCAGATATGAGAAATTCCTTGGTCTGTCTATGATTGGTTACCATACAGGAAAGAGTCATCTATTGCGCGTTACCATGCGTCGCGTTGACAACCCTGGTTTTTAATTCACTCAATATCGAAATCCAAAAGTCAAAAGACCAAAAATATAACCATGACTATTAGTCAATCCCAGATTATAGAAAAGTTGCCTCAACGTAAGATAGGGCAAGGCGAGTCTTTTCTTAAATTCAAGGAAGCTTGTAATGTGGAAAACTTCCCCCAAGCTTTTGCTGATTATGTGAGCGATAAAGGAGATATTTATTATTGGCAACCTGAAAAAATTCATGTAATCACGAAATACGAGGATGCTTGCACTATTCTCAACAGTTCTAACTTTACCGCAGATCGTAGTGCGTTCGTAATTTCCCAAATGCCAAATGTTGATATTTCCCTAGTAACATCATTCTTTTCAATTACTCAAAAAATGATGGTAATGAGTGATGGCAAAGATCATGAAATACGTCGCAAAAGTGCTTATATGGGAATTAAAGATCTTTGGGTTAATTCTTTTGAACCCACAGTTCGTCAAATGGTCAAATCACTCTTGGATGATGTAGTGGCAGAGCCGGAAGTAGAATTTGTCTCACAAATTGCCAGGGTGTTACCTAGTCAGGTCTTAGCAGAATTGTTTTGCATTCCACAAGCAGATCGAGACTTTTTTCGTAATTGTGCCGATACTATGACAGCTTTTTTTGGTGGTGGTGTTGCATACACAAATGATGTAGCCATTAAAACCAATAAAGTAGCAGTCAGTCTTCGAGAATACTTTTCAGACCTTATTCAAGAGCGGCGCAAAAGACCCCAAGATGATTTTATATCGGGAATGCTTGAAGCTCAGAAACAACTTAGTCTCTCGGAAGATGAAATTATTTCTCAGGCGACATTGATGTTGGTAGCGGGTCAGGTAACAACGACTGACCAAATTTGCAACAATCTATTCCTACTGCTGAATAATCCCGATATTCTACAATCTATTAGAGCTAATCCAGAATTGCTTCCTAATGCACTCGAAGAATTCAAGCGCATCGATCCAGCCGTAACTTTCCTATTCCGGGTGGCCAAAGCAGATGTAGTAATTAATGGGCAACAGATTTATGCAGGTGAAGCTGTATTCATTTCTAATCATTGTGTCAATAGGGATTTACCAGAAACAGAAAATCCCGAACAAATTTGCATTGAGCGTAAAGGGATTCGCAGTTTTGCTTTTGGATATGGCGCTCATTACTGTATTGGTGCGCGTCTTGGGCGACTTCAGATTCAGGAACTGTTTGCTTCTATGATTGCTCGCTTTCCTAATCTGCAATTGTCTCCCAAATCTCCTCCAGAGCGAGACCATTACTCTCTAGCATTTTCAGGCTTTAAAACATTGCCAATCCTTTGTCTTTAAACTGAAATAACTTTTCAAAATCACAGCAGTTTGGGAGTTAGTGAAGTACAAAATTTTATCACTATGAGTAAATCGGGAAGAGAGATTAGTCTTCAACTGTACCTCCCCCTCCTCAAAAGTGCTGTAAAAATTATTTATAGATATTTTATAAAAACAGTGTACAACATTACTACCAAGCAAGAATTGAACCAACAACTCCAATCTTCCTCATCAGTTTTTCCTAAACTTGCGGAAACTATTACACAAAAAAAACGATGGACGATAGAGGATATCCAGAATCTGATCGAGGATAGGCAGAAAAAACTCGAAAGTCAATCACTTTTTAAAGCTCTTGATAATTCTTCCCATATTGATGATTTACGAGCGATCGCTCCCCACTTTTACCGAAAATTTGGGTCTAAAGCCTCGCCCATAAGCGGGCGACTTTTTAGTTGATTTTATTTCTATAAATATGTTATCATACTGTTAGTTCAAATAGGAATTATGAAAGCTAGATTTAAGTATCGTATCTATCCCACACCCGGACAAAAATACCGATTAGCCAAGCTATTTGGTTGTGTCCGTGTGGTTTGGAATGATAGCCTAGCTTGTTGTCAACAACAGTATAGATCGGGAGAAAAGAAAACCACTAATTCTCAACTACAAAAAAAGTTTATCACTCAATCGAAAAAGACTGAATACAGAGAATGGTTATCAGAAGTTTCTGCTATACCATTGCAGCAATCTTTAAATGATTTAAACCAGGCTTATCAAAACTTTTTTAAATCGACTAAAGGCCAGAGAAAAGGTAAACCTGTTAAACCTCCTAAATTCAAAAGTAGAAAGTCGCTCGCAACTGCAAGATTTACAAAAGGAGGTTTTAAAGTTGGTCAGCATAAAGTCTATTTAGCCAAAGTTGGAAAAATCAAGATAGTTTGGTCAAGAGAGTTACCTGCTGCTCCATCATCAGTAACAGTAATTAAAGATTGTAGGGGCGATTCGCGAATCGCCCCTACAAGGTATTTCTTAAGTTTTGTAGTAGAAATACAACCAGAAATCTTACCTCAGACTGATAATTCAGTAGGTATAGATTTAGGCATTTCTACCTTTGCTACATTTAGTGATGGTACAAAGGTTGATGCTCCTAAGCCACTTAAGAAACGAATTAAAAAATTAAGAAAGTTAAGTAAGTCATTATCTCATAAAACTAAAGGCTCTAAAAGGTATGAAAAAGCACGGGTTAGAGTAGCTAAATTCCATGCAAAACTGAAAGATACAAGAACAGATTTTCTACATAAATTATCTACTAAAATAATTCGTGAAAACCAAACAATTGTTTTAGAAGATTTGAACGTTTCTGGTATGGTTAAGAATCGCAAATTATCCAGAGCAATATCAGATTTAGGTTGGAGAACTTTCAGAACATTCCTAGAAGGAAAAGCAGAAAAATATGGTCGTGATTTTAGAGTAATTAGTCGTTGGGAGCCAACATCTCAAACCTGCTCATGCTGTGGGTTTAAAGGTGGAAAATTAGACCTTCAGGTGCGAGAGTGGGAGTGTCTAAACTGTGGTGCAAAACACGACCGTGATGAAAACGCAGCAATAAATATATTAGTCGCGGGCGGGCAGTCCGAGACATTAAACGGACGTGGAGGCAAGTGTAAGACTACTGCAAAAGTAGCAGCAGCCAATGAAGCGTCAACCCACCGAAGAGCTAAGGCTCGGTAGGAATCCCCGTGCCTTTAGGCCGGGGAGGATGTCAATTCTTCGTCTTTGCATTCCAAGATATGCTACGGCTCACTCATAACCTAATTTCCGACTCAGCCCTCAAAAAAGTGGCAGCAAGCTTGATGGCAGAAGACGCAGGACACGAACAATGGTATTTGTTTGACATCGAACAACTGAATTGCACCCGGGATGTCCCCTGGCTCTTCGGAGTCACTCACCAACCTGTGCGAGACTTTGTTTATCAACTTATTGGCGCTCTTTTGCGTGTTAGCGATGACAGAATTCGCATTATCTTCCCATTGGTCTTAGAATCAACAGGAAAGGTGTTTTTTAAGCATCTAGTCCCGCTAGTTGATCGTTGTGGCTATAACCAGTCGCTACGCTATTTTGCTAGTTTTCATCAGGAAATTGAAATGAACCACAATATTTATCAAGATGAAAAAGAGGAACTGCATAACATTGAGTTTGATGATAATATATATCAGGAAGCGGTCGCTCTCATACAGCGATGCTTTGACTCTTTCGAGTATTTAGCAGACCATCTCGAACACCAACGAATCATCTTTGGAAATACCTAATAAACAGCAAAGTCCAAATAAATTTTTTTTGAGTGGATGAGATCTTTAACTTAAACTATGCTAATCTATACTCAAGAAACAACTTCTAAAATATCACAGGAGAAAAAATTATGTTATCACCGTTTGTACAACGAAAAGTTGCTATGGCATTCTACAAGTACGACCAATCGAAAAACGGACTTCTGGAGAAGGAAGACTTGCTACTGATAGGAAAGAAAGTAGCTGCATCTTTTGGTTTCAAGGAAAGCGATAGCAAATATCAAGAAATTCTTGAGAAGTATACCCTAGCTTGGGATCGTTATTTGAGCGCTGCTGACACAGATGGAGATGGAAAAGTCAGTCTAGTTGAATTTTTAGAAGCTCGGGCAAACATGGATTCTAGCCAAATCGAAAAAAATCTAGAATATAACAAATATATGTTTGATTGCTTGGATGTGGATGGAAGTGGCACAATTAGTTTCAAAGAATATCAGATATCTTTGAAAGCTCTGGGAGAAACCAACGAAGAAAACATTAAATTCGCATTTGACAGTATCGACACCAACAAAGATGGTACGATTTCGCGAGATGAATATGCCAAAGTCCGTAGCAATTATTTCAACTCGGAAGATATTGAAGATCCGTCTAAGTGGTGTTACGGAGCCTTCTAAGACTGATAAAATGTAATCAGTAATGGGTAACGAGTAATAATCTATTTCTCGTTACCGGGGAAAAAGTAGCAATTATGCAAGAAACCCCGTTAAGGTACTTGCGTTGGCGGAGCCTAGCGGCAGCTATATCGCGCTCTCCAATTAAACCGTTGAAAAATCGTTCTAAATTTCTGTACCAAATAAACTACAGTTTAACTGGTACACCCATTCATATACAAAACTTCACAAAATTTGATGGCTATAACTAATTCATAGTAAGCATTTCAGCCTTAGCGTGGTTTTCTGTACGATTGCTACTTTTCCCCCGTAAACACGCCAGAAGAACGAGCAGAAAAATTGGCAGCAAAATTAAGAGAATTGAATATCGATCCAGATACGATTGAGTGAACTGATTAAGTACGACTTTTTCCGATAGCATACTCTATCGGAAAATGCTACAAAGTCAGTTACAGCTTGACTGGCAGCAGTAGTAATATCATGTCTGGTTAAATACTTATAAATAATGGAATAGGGAGTAGGGACTCACGGTTCGCTTAAATCAAATATCTCTAGCCAAATAAATGCTTTCAAGTATAATCTAGATAAGCAGTTGAGAGAATAGAGAACCCCAGAATTGAAAGAAACCCAATCGGAAAGAGCTGATGACTT
>NZ_JAAHGT010000070.1 GCF_010672385.1 Okeania sp. SIO2F4 | reverse complement strand
GTGTGCCTCTTCCGAATCTAGTTGATAAATTGTTAGAGTTTTGCTCCCCAGAAACAGAGTCAATACCAACAAAATTGAAATCTTTATTTATTGGATCTATTGCTACAGGGGTTCTCATTGGTTGATGAAAAACACTAGAAATTTCTGCAATATGTTTGAGAATTTCTTTTCCTTTTTCACCTTTGACAATCTGGGGCTGGTATTTGCTAACTACTACTGGCAAAAACTCTATCTTCATTTTGCCTTTTTTTAAGGAGACTTTCAAGACTGCTGTCTCATAATCACTCTCTTTGTTAGAAGTATCTCCAAAAATAAAATTACCCAAAGAATAGATAATAGGTCGCCCTTGATAAATTTCTGCCCCCTGCAATACTTTTGGATGATGTCCCACTACTAAATCAGCACCTTGATCAATTGTCATTCTAGCTGTATCCATCTGCCAGTCCCCAGGATATTCTGATAATTCAACTCCCCAGTGATAATTAACAATTATCCAGTCTACCTGATTTCTCAAAATTTGAATATCTGAAGATATTCTATCCTTGTTGCTAGTATTAACGTTTACTGATCGAGTGGTTGATGGGATATCTGTATCATAATAATTTAGGTATGCAATTTTTTGGCCTTTAATTTCCATAACTTTGGGCCTTCTAGCTTCTTCTTTTGTTCTGCCAGCCCCTAAAGAATGAATACCTGTATCCTCTAGAGTTTCTATCGTTTCTACTAGGCTTTTTTCTGGATAACCGATAGTATGGTCATTAGCTAAATTTACCAGATCGACTCCTCCTGAAGTTAATACCTTAACATAGTTGGGATCTACTGTTAATTTTTTTTGCTGAGTTGTATTCTTGAGAGTCGAACGACTTAAAGGATTTTCTAAATTAACTATTGCCAAATCTGCTTTTCTATACTCATCCATTTTGGCAAAAGGATATTTATAATTTCCCTGAATTGAATTAGAAACTGGATTAGATAAATTAACATCTCCGGCAAACATCAAAGTGACAGTAGGATCATTTGGGTTAGCTATCTTTTTATGATTAATTACTTGTACTTTTTCAGTAGCAGTTTCTACCCACTTATCTGAAATTGAATTTTTTACTATAACTGCATAATAACTTACCCAACAACCTAAAATAAAAGCTGCTAGTGCTGAACCTATTAACATTAAAGAGCGAAATGTTTGAAATTTCAGGTTATCAGTTTTGTTTGCAAAATTAGATTGGTTATTTAAGTTTCTTTTTGCAGGAGAATTAATTCTTACAGAGTGTTTCCAGAGTATGTTGGATGAACCACTCAAACGCCCCACAATATTTACTCTTTCTAGTACGGGAGAGTTAAGTTGACCAAGTTGATGACAGATAAACTTAATTAATCTATCTACGGGAGGTTCACGATGAAACTCTACTAAAACTTGTAGATATCCAGTAGTTTCTTTGGCTATACGAGCCGAAATTCCTTGGGGTTTTAGTTGTTTATTAATCCAGTAACTAATAGCCTGAAAGTCACCAGAACGTGCTAATTCAAAAAGAGATGTTCTAGGCAAAGTTGGTGTGTAATTCATATTTTTTATATTCTAAAATATCTCAAACACTAGATTAATGAATTGGATTAATCCACAATTATATAGCATTTATATTTAATTTATTAGCTTGATTTAATCCTGATTTCACAGACAATAAAATGTCAAAAAAGGTTTTTTTGATCGAATCGGATGATTGGAAATTATTTGGGATGATCGTCATGTAATACCAGTTTCAAAAAATATTACTACAAAGTATTGGGGTTAAAGTATTGGGGTTTTAGGAGTCATAAAATATGAATTGATATTATTTATTTTGTATTAGACTATAACAGACTCATAACTGACTAAATAAAGTTTACTAAGTTTAACAAGGTTATTCTGATATAGACCCTGGGAGAACGTCTATAAGTCAGGATTCAGAAGTGATTTTGGGAATTTAGACCTGATTCCTAAGTGAAAGCTTTATAGGGTTTAATTGCCCAACTTAACCTGCGGTGTCTACAATTGGCTGGGGTTTAATTCCCAACAAACATTGATTGTGTCTTCAGAATGGCTGTCTCCTAACTCCTTCTGCCAGAAATTATTTTGATCTCAATGGCATAATTAAATACGTCACGTCATAGTAAGCCGCAAATATATTAACATTTTTGTACCTATGTGAGTGTAACTATTTATGCCTGAATTTCCTATCTATAATAATTGCCTTTGCTATAGTTATCTATTAGTGTTTTTCAGGATAGAAAAATAACAGATATTTAACATTAACTAACTTAGATAATCAAAATTATTTTTAGTATAGAAGTAAAAAAATCATGTTTCTGTTAAATTTGCAAATCCAAAATATATTAACTAGATTGTTATGATTAACAAAAAATGTGAATATATTTATAGCCTAAGGTGAGAAATTATGGTGTTGATGATTTGAGTATGAAAACACATGAAATATTAAGTTTTTTGGTAGTCCCTGAATGCAAGTTTAACCAAATATGAATAAATAAGCACTTAGTGATTCGATGGACAAGGATGACCATCAACATAAATCTAAATAAAGGAAGTCACTATTAATTCCTCTATACATAATATAGAGTCTAGAAAAAATAATTATACAGAGTTAGTTCAATCAATCCGCAGAAAGCTTTGACAAAACCAAAGAACTCACATAATTAATGTAGTGTTATTATAATTAACTAAAGTTATATAGTAAAGTTAAGTAAGGAATGAGGATTTTATAATCTACACGAGTTAAATTGCCTAAACCCCAGATTATCTAAGTTCTTTCCCCAAAAAAAAATCTGGACTTTATTTCATTCTGATTCCTAAAATCCCATGGGAGGTGGTCTAAGGTAACATTATTTTCAAGTAATAAGTTATAAGTTAGCCGAAAATCTCGAATCTGCGCTATAGTATATTATAAGTGCTACTAATTTAGCCTCACAATGGGATAAAGATTACTGGAACAATCCTTTGAGATTGCAAGTTGAACAGTTAACAGAACCTTGGCAAAAATATTACTCTAAAAATATTTTATGTGAGATGGTGATGAATGCAAATCAATACCGAGCTTGTGATATAATCGATATATTGCTAGTAATTCTAGGGTTGATACACTAAAGATGATCGTCAACATCAATGACAGTAGAGAAAAAAAATTTATTTGTCAAGCTTCCCGGTAAGTAGTTTTTCATAAATACATTTGCATTTGACCAAGTTATTGATTGGGAGTATAAAAAGCCAATGCTACAACGCAAGATATATCAACTTTGTTGTGATGGTCGTGAGGTCTGTATCTTCTTGCGAGATCAGCAGCGTTGGATAGAACAAGCCAAAATATTGGATATAGAGGGAGATTTAGTAACGATACGCTACGAAACAGATGAAGAAGATGAAATCTGTTCTTGGGAAGAAATAGTCCGTTTAGAAAGTATAGGGGCTATTACCCAAAAGTTAGCGTCCGTGCCCAGGGGAAATATTGATCCTCTAGTATCTGAAGATTGTCCAGAAGCTGAACAGATTCGCAACCACTATCCAGAATCAAATCAACAAGAATAATTACAGATTAAGATAGATGATTAATAACTAGGGCGTGTAATAAATTTAAAAAATTGACAAAATGAGTATTGTGTGCTGGAGGGAGATGGCGATCGCTATGCGAATAAAATGAGTGAAGCTGCCTTTAGGAATTCCTCCCAGGAAGTTAACCGAACTTTTATCGTATCTAGTAGCGATATAGCTGCCGCTAGGCTCCACCAACGCTCGATACTGTTTGAGTTTGGCAAATAAATTTTCTATCAGATGCCGTGCTTTGTACAATATCTCATCGTAGTTGCGGAGTTCTTTTCGGTTTTTTTTCGGGGGAATCACTACCTCTATTCCTCTCTTAGTTAAAGGCTCAATCACTCGCTCCTGATCATCATAAGCTTTTTCCCCTAATACTGATGTTGATTAATTAATCATTTTTATTGGTGTCTCCATTAGAAGTAAAAGGAAAATGAACTGACTCAAACATGGGACAGTATCCATCAGATGTTACCCTAAAGCCATATAGAGCTGAAACAGGATTGGAACAACGTTGTCCTCGGTAATGTAAACAATTACCACAACAATCTAACTCCGGAGAGATAAAGCGATCGGTGGCTTGACTAAGAAGTTCTCGTTGGGATATTCCTCTAACAACCAGCTCTTCTCCTTGCCAACGAACCTCTACAAGACCAGTATCAGCAAAAATTGGCCAACGATTATCATTTGTAATACTTTGAGGTAAAGAAATTATTACCTCTGTTTCTAATTCATTTAATTCCCCTTCGTAATTAGTTTCTGGTAATGTAGGTACTATAAACTTCTCACCTATTGGTAACTCTACTAATGTACCATTGCCTGGAGAGTGTATTTGATAACGGTTGCGTAACTCTTCAAGGTTAGTAAGGTCAGCTAAATAATTAGGAGAGCCATGAACACAAATTATATGTTGAGGACGTAAGTTGTGAATTAACTGTGTTGTACCAAGTCCATCGCAATGATCGGTTAGTAGATATGTTTCGGTATGATTAAAATTCAACTCCTGTGATATTTTTCCTGGTCTTTCAGGTAGTAAGATAATGAAAGAATTATCTTGATGAATAATGTATTGGTTCAAATCAGTATCCTTATCTGCAATCAGAATATAAGGCTTTTCTGTGGAAGGAAATTTTTCTGGCGATCGCCTCAGAACACGGGGTTTTACTTTTTCGTCCCAAAATAGAGGTTGATGTTGAGCAAAATTTTGTACAGTTGTGGGAAATTGGGACAATAGTTCTAAATAAAGGTCACAACCTCTGGCTACCTTTTCCTCTACCCAAATATCCAGGTCGCGGCCTGTGAAATAGTGATGACTGCGTAGAAGCATCAACAATTCTTGTCCTAATCCTAAAGGGGGAGCAGGTAAGATAACTGAAGTTCCAGAAGTAATAGCTTTATATATCTTTTCTGCTAGGTTATTTTCTAATTGTCGCCGATGTGGATAACGGGCTGTACCATAACTACCTTCAACTATTAATACATCTGGCTTGAGTCCTCGTAAATCTGTTAAAGGTAGACCTTCAACCAAACGACTGTTGGATAAAAAGAAATCCCCTGTATATAAAAGTTTATATGTTCGATTGTCTCCAGTATAGGTGAGGAGAAAAGCTGTTGCTCCTGGTAAATGACCAGCCGGAAAAAGCTCTACAGTTAGACCACTACGAAGTTCTACTGGTGAGTGCCAAGGTAAAGGTTGACAAAAATCAGGGACTTCAGAAATAGCAAGTTCTGGCCAATTTAGAGGTAGAAGTTTAGTTGTTGCCTCACTAGCATATATTGGCAACTGTGGAAAAGCTTGATGGAGTGCTAATAGTCCTTGAGCATGATCTGAATGTGCGTGAGTACATAGGACAATATCTGCAGGAAGTTGTTGGTTTTTTTCATTGGTTAATAATGAAATATCGGTAATACCACAATCTAATAAAATCTGGTGTACTCCAATACGAACTAGCAGACATATTCCATCATCTGCGTGACCTACACTATAAGCTAAACATTGTAAATCTATCACAAGGTTAAACTGCTTGCGTTCAGGAAAATTTTGACTATTAATGAATTTGAAAGTTTGCTCATCTTAAGCTTAATAATTATTCAGAGAAGACCGCATAAATACAAGCTGAAATTAACTAAATTTTTAACTAAATTGATTCTTAATGCCTTGAATAGCAAATTCAGTAATACATATTTTTAGGTGGAAAATAAATACACAAAATTTATTTTGAAAATATTAAAGAATTTCAGTTATCTGTTATTTGCTTGTTTATTTAAGTGAAAATCAAGAAAATTAAGATATATTAGGATATTATTTTGAATAATCTTATAAGCTAGCTAATCATAACAAATTTTACTGGATAATTCTAAAAATTTTCTATTTCTATTATTATACTAATTTAAGAAATATTTGCTACAAATAGTTAGGCTTTTGCTAGGACTTAGTAGGGGCAGAGAAATGAGTAATGCTTGATTTTCAGTCAAAGAGACATCTCATGTAAAGTCTTTCAATCACTCAAATTATTTATAACATTCTTTTTTGAAATTAGTATTACCTGTTTTTTTTACGAATAATTAATTAATTATTAATAATTAATTAATTATGGTTTAAAGCCTCCCCTTTTAAGGGGAAAAAAAGTGCTCTTGAATTTCCCAATATTCAATCCTCTCGGTTAAAACCCGAGGTAATTATCAATTATCCATTATCAATTATCAATTAATGAAAAGTATTTTGTAAGGATTCAGATATTAGCATTCAGCTTTCAGCTTTTAAATGTAATAACTTGACTTCGGTTAGGGTTCATGTGACCAATTTATTCATAAGTTTTAATTTTCCTTGAAGACTAATTCCTCCTGAGTGTGTGATAATCGGTTAATAACTCATAGCTAATAGCTGATAGCTGATAGCTGACGGCTGAATGCTTACAGTCTTTTAAACATTAAATTGTGAAAAATTGGTGATTTAAAACATATATATTTGCCTAGTTTTTACTGAAAATTGCTAAATATTTAACTGCAAGAATAATTTTTTAGCTTAATTGCTAGCTTACAATCTTTGATGAGAAAAGATCCAGTGTATATTTCTATACGCTTACAAAACTTTATAATTCTTTATAATTAAGAGCCTGGTAGCAGTGTATATTCCAAAAAAGTATAAAACTTAAAAAAATAGGCTCATAAGTTTATACAATCCAAGTCCTGCTTCAGGAATAGATTTTAGCAATGAGTCCAAGTTTTTCAGTTTTGTAACTAAAAAATACATTTTTTTCAGCAAACCTTATTTTCACCTAGGAGATAGTTCAAATGGTTTTTGGACCTGCATCTCAGTTAGGGGTTGGCCTTTTTGAAGATACAGAACCTGTGGAACTGTTGCCCGGACGCTCATCAGAAGAAGTAGAAACTGTGATTCGAGCTGTCTATAGGCAAGTTCTGGGCAATGCTTACGTCATGGAAAGTGAAAGACTCAGTGTACCAGAGTCCAAACTCAAAGAAGGCGAAATTACTGTCCGTGAATTTGTACGTCAAGTTGGACGCTCTGACTTGTATCGTTCTCGGTTCTTTGAAAGTTGCCCCCGCTATCGTGCAGTTGAATTAAATTTTAAGCACTTTTTAGGTCGCGCTCCCGATGGCTACGATGAAATGAAGCTTCACAGTAAGATCCTGGATGAAGGAAGTTTTGAAGCTGATATTGATTCGTACATTGATAGTGACGAATATA
Source organism: Okeania sp. SIO2F4 (assembly GCF_010672385.1). Lineage (GTDB taxonomy): Bacteria > Cyanobacteriota > Cyanobacteriia > Cyanobacteriales > Microcoleaceae > Trichodesmium. The sequence continues at coordinate 11,686 of NZ_JAAHGT010000070.1, read as the reverse complement.
GTAGTGCTTATGGGGAAAATATTGTTCCTTATTATCGAGGATACAAGACCCAAACTGGCAAAAAAATGGTTGGTTTTACTCATATGTTCCAACTATTGCGTGGAGCTTCCAGTAGCGACTTCAAAGGAAGTTTAGCTGGAAAAAGCCCTGCTTTGAATAAATATGTGATTCAAGAAACACCTTTAGCAGTAGTTCCTCCTTCTGGTGCTTCCGATGGTTGGTCATTCCAAGATACACCTTTGGGTAGTAGAAGTAGACATGGAGTAGGAGCTAGTTCTAGTGGTAAAGTTTACCGCGTTGAAGTAACAAGCTATCGCTCAAAGGTAGTAAATCGTGTTTCCAAATTCCGCCGTAGCAATCAAGTATTTTTGGTGCCTTTCGATCAACTTTCTAAAGAGTACCAAAGGATTCATCAACAAGGTGGTGTAATTTCTAGTATTACTCCTATCAGCTAGGAGTTAAAATCAGACAATTATTTACTCATTTTTCCTGAATTTGTTAGTTGCTAAATTTATAAATAACTCAAAGTTTAATTAAATAATGAAGTTGTTGTAATTTAGTAATATTTAGGATAAAAAAGGGTAAAATTTTTTAAAAAATTTGCAGTAGTTCATGGTTGATAGTTATTCTGTTTATGTATGATGAACGATTAGCTATGAGCTATGAACACTGCAAGGATAGTATAGAAAAAAATCAATATCTTTGAAATAAAGGAGTTAAAAATGTCACTTTGGGTAGACAAAATAGACAAAATAGAATTACGTCCTAATGCGAGTGAAGATGAATTACAAACTGTAATTAGAGCTGTTTACAAGCAAGTATTGGGAAATATCCATGTAATGGAAAGCCAGCGTCTAACTAGCGCCGAATCATTACTCAGAAATGGAGAAATTTCTGTTCGTCAATTTGTTGGTATGGTTGCTAAATCCGACCTATATTTCTCCTTGTTTTTTGAATCATCTTCTCCTTATGGATTCATAGAACTAAACTTTAAGCATATATTAGGTCGTGCTCCCCAAGACCAGGCAGAAATTTCTGAACACATTCGTATATATAACGAACAAGGATACGAAGCAGAAATTGATTCTTACACAAACAGTGAGGAGTATATTCAAAACTTTGGAGAAAATATTGTTCCATACCCACAAGGTACTAGCACTGTAGTTGGTATGAAAAATGTAACGTTTAATCGGACATTTGCTCTGGAACGAGGATATGCTACAAGTGACAGAAATAAGCCTTCCCGATTGACTTTAGATTTAGCTGCTAATATGGGTACGAAAATTACAGAACCTGCTACTGTAAGTGGACCTTATAGCAACATAATTAAACGTTTTGAAATATCAGTTACTAAAACTGGTATTGGTCCTGTTGTTAAGCGAAGTGCAACTACATATACAGTATCTTATGAGCAGCTAACTTCAAAAATTAACAGCATTCAAAAAACAGGTGGGAAGATCCTGAAAATTACTGAGGTTGTTTAAATAAACAGTAAGGAACCTTTCATTAATTGATAATGGATAATGAATAATGGATAATTACAAGAAGGTTAAAACCGTAACGAAATTGAATATAGGGAAATCTTATTTCTTTTTCTCCTTAACTGGATTCGCTTTAAACCTTTGGGGATTAATTATCAATTATCTATTAGTAAGTCCTGTTGAAAAAAAACCGGTTTCTCCTGAAAAGATGGCGGGATATAGTTTTACCCCCAAGAAACCGGGTTTCTATTTCGAGTAAGTTTAAAATCGGATTTGAGATAAATCTAAAATATAGTAGATTTCTCAATAAATATCATTTTAAAAATAGCAATAATGGATGTCGTAGAATTTGTCGAACGTTCTATCGGACGTTGGCGATCGCAACGTAGTGGCCATAATTTAGCATTTAGTCATTTTGAAGAAGTTCGCTCGACAATAGATATTGTTTCTTTACCAACAAATGCTCCAGAAGTAATAGAATTATGTAAGTCTAGTGGAGTAGATATTGCTCAAGCTATTTCTCCTTTTCAGATGAGTTGGCAAGGAGAATCAGATTGGGATGAAAATGAAATTCTAGAAGGTAGTTGTGTCTTAGTACCAATACCCGATCAAGATAATCTCAAAAAAGGAAAATTATTACGTTCCCAAGGGTATGCAGAAACTATTCCTGCTGCGGGGGAATATTACATTACTGAAGATGGCACTTTTATTCTACATACAGAATATGACCGTGCTGCTGCAGAAGAAAAAATTTGGTTTGGTACTCCCAATCTCAGGTTTAGAGTATCGTTGATAAAAACGAGTGATGGTAATGGTGTATTAACTGCCTCTTTTTCATCAGAAATTCGTTCTTTGTCAACTGAGGAAAAAGAATTGGTAGAATCATCAAAATAAGTAAGTTGGTAGGTTAGAATAAACCTAATACGGTTTCACGGAACTCAAAAGTCAAAAGTCAAAAGTCATGCATTAATATTTTATAGGCTCAAAACTTTGACGCTATCAGTAATTTTAGGAAATTATTTCACATCTTTAGTTTAAAACTATTTCCCACATCTTTAAAGTGAATTTGTGTAACGATGTAAAACGATTTTTATTGACCTTAAACCTTTGAAATGAGTTTATTACACTCCTTTTCAGTTGCTGCGGACATATTTACATATAATTATGCCTGGCTAATTATATAAATAAATAAATTATTTTTCTGAAAAAACTCGATAATAAAAAGCAAAAACCATTGAACAAGAAATAGGGAAGACTATGAATATTTCCCAGACAAAAGATAAGACAAATTTGAATGATTTAATTACTCTAGCTAGTTGGATGGCAGGAGACTTTAGTAACCAAAAACAAGCCTTTGAAAATCCGACTCTTTATGCTCATATTCATGTTTTTTTCCGACCTTTGGCAGATAATTTTTTTCCTGGTATAGGTTTTTATTCTGAGCAAGTTTATGACTATGACCTCTGGAGTCCATATCGTCAAGGGGTACATCAACTTATAGATAAAGGCGATTATATTTATATAGAAAACTACAAACTTAAAGACCCTATTCTCTATGCTGGTGCAGCAAGAGAATTAGATATTTTACGCACTATTACTCCAGAAAATATAGAACGTCGTTACAACTGTTCAATGGTTTTTAAGCGAGACGGAGACAGATTTTTAGGGACTGTTGAACCTGGAAATAAATGTTTAATTCATAAAAGAGGATGTCAGACTTATCTAGTTAGTGAAGTAGAGCTAACTAAAAATACATGGGTTAGCTTAGATAAGGGTATGGATATTAATACACATGAACAGATATGGGGGTCAGAAGCAGGACATTTGAAGTTTGAAAAACAAACAAGTTTTGCTAATGAATTACCAAATACAAATTAAGTAGTTAGACAAAATTATTTGTATATTTACTATTGAGTGATGTTTTGATTGTTTACCGAATAATTAATAATTATTAATTAAATACCTTGGTTAAAAGCCGACCCTCATAGGGGAAAAAAATGCTAGTGCAGGATGGCGGAAATAACTCACCAGTTACAAAATCCTAAAAGCTTTTAACCAATACTTTTAACTTTTAACTTCCCTGTAGCGGTACTAGAATATTTCTTTATATTCAATTCTGTTACGGTTTTCCTTGAGGTAATTATTCATTATCAATTAATGAATAGCTCTTTGGGTAATCTTTAAACAACTCACAATGTTATAGTTAATTTTGTCTAGGTACTTCAAAAATTAAAGGTAGCAGCCATAAAATAGTCTTGAGGGAGGGCTAAAAGAAAATGTTGCCACCAATAGCAGAAAAGAAATTGCAGGGTTGGATTAGAAGTCGCCATATAATTTGCTCGGGAAATTTTTTTTTATTTGAAACTGTAGAGTATTCTACTATTGATAGATTTACAGAATGCGTTCAAACATTGGGCGGGAGTTTGATATCTGTTAAACCTATTAATAAAATTTGGATTGGTAATCATAGAAAAGTAGTTCTTTATCAAGCCAAAGCAAGTCTCCATACACCTCACCATGATTTAAAACAATACTGGGTCAAATACGGTGGTTTTTATACTAGGTTTGATGAACGAGGTTGATCGAGTTTTAGGTAGTATATTTTATACCAAATCTCGTTACCAAAAACCCTTTTTAAATATCGACACTGCAATAACAAACAAAAACTTTTTTTATAAAAAAAATCCAAACTGTGAAAAAGTGAGGGAATATGTAGCAAAAATTTTAGTATTTTATATATCTATTGCTTTGACCCAAAACTCTAGGACTTTTACTATAAACTTCCTGGAGTTTTTTATGATACCAATTCACTTTAAAGATGTCAGAAATAGTTTCAAAGTTGAAATATGAAATAATTTCTTGAAATTAATATTTAGTCAAAGTTTTGAGACTATCAAATCTTACTTTTAACTTTTAACTTTTGACTTTTTGCCTCCGTAAAACGGTATTAGTTTCTGCCTTTGATTTGGGTATGGAATAAGAACAATTACTTAGTAGTAGGTGAATTAGGACAAAATAAGTATCCTACGCAGTATATCGGAATACTTATAATTAATTAAGGAATACCATTAAGGGGTATACTAGAAAAAGTATGGTGGCCAAGGAGAATGCCAATGTCAAAAAAACGTGGTAGTGCCACCTCTTATACAGAAAGCAAGGTTAAAGTAGGCGTGTCTCTTACTCCCACTAGCGCTGAGAAGCTAAAGGAGATAGCAAAAGAACTTGGTTTATCAAGGTCTGAGCTAGTTGAGCGCATCGCCAGAGGAGACCTTGCGGTTTTGAGAGAGGCGGCACAAATAACAGCAAGTTTGAATAATCAGTCGGATACTGTCAATAATGGTCTGAGCAAAAATGAATTACCCGACAGTGAAGTAGATGTTGTAACAGTTCCCGAACCGTTAAGTGGGTCTGTAGAAGCAGAAGCTCAATTATCGGAAAGTTATCAGACTTTACAGCAAGAGTTGGAATCTCAGATGGCACAGGTAAAGCATTTGGAAAACCAAATGGCTGCCATGGTGTCAAGAGAAAGTTATGAAACTTTACAAAAACAATTAGAGGAAGATAAAAAAGTAATTGCAAATTCCCAGGAAAAACTAGCTCAACTACAGCAACTAGAAGCACAAGTAACTTCGATGGTTTCCCAGGAAGTACACGAAACTCTACAGCAAGAGTCTCAAGAGCAAAAAGTACAATTAGAACTGTTAGAAGAGCAAGTAGCTTCGATGGTGTCCAAAGAAATTCACGATTCTTTGCAAAACCAATCACAAAAGCAACAAACTCAACTCAAGGAACTAGAAGCACAAGTAGCTTCGATGGTTTCCCAGGAAGTACACGAAACTCTGCAGCAAGAGTCTCAAGAGCAAAAAGTACAATTAGAACTGTTAGAAGAGCAAGTAGCTTCTATGGTGTCCAAAGAAATTCACGATTCTTTGCAGCACCAGTCACAAGAGCAACAAACTCAACTCAAGGAACTAGAAGCACAAGTAGCTTCGATGGTTTCCCAGGAAGTACACGAAACTCTACAGCAAGAGTCTCAAGAGCAAAAAGTACAATTAGAACTGTTAGAAGAGCAAGTAGCTTCGATGGTGTCCAAAGAAATTCACGATTCTTTGCAGCACCAGTCACAACAGCAACAAACTCAACTACAGCAGCTAGAAGTACAATTAGCTTCCATGGTGTTGCGGGAAAGTTATGATGCTTTGCAACATCAGTCAGAAGAACAACAACATAAGTTGCGACACCTAGAAGAGCAAGTAGCTTCGATGGTGTCAAGAGAAAGTTATGAAACTTTACAAAAACACTCAGAAGAGCAAAAAGCTGAGTTGGAAAGTTTCCAATCACAAGCAGATTTAATGGTGTCCAAAGAAAATTATGAAGCTTTGCAGCATCAGTTACAAGAGCAACTCAATAAGTTGCAAAATCTGGAATCCATAGTTGCTTCAATGATACCACAGGAAACTTATGACGCCTTAGAAAAAGAGTCAGAATTTCAGAAACAAATAATTGCAGATTACCAAAATAAACTGACTCAATTAGAACAAAAATATCATAACCAATCTGAGACAATAGAGGCTTCACAAAAACAAATTTCTGAGTTACAAACTCCAGCAATGATTGCAGAACATCATATTCTTAACAAGTGGCAATATCGGACTTTTTCTAGATAAAGTTAAAGTTCAAGGAAATTGATGATTTTTAGTAAATGGAGCAATGTTGAATTTTCAGTTTTGAAAATTTAGAATAAAGCAGGGAGCAGAATTTAATTATTGTTCCGAAAGCGACGAAATCTCTCCGCTAATTGATGAATTTCAAGAGCAATTTTTTTATCATCCATAAGATGTTAATAGCGGAGAGAAACTGAGTCGCACTTTTGAATTGTTACCTAGGTTCAATAATTTTGGTTACATCATGTCTAATTAAATAGTTGTTATATAGTAGTTTTCATTAACATGGAATACAGATATTTTGGCTTAAAGGAACTTATGCTGAGGGTAGAAGGCAGAAGTTTTGTAGTCAACATGAGTGAAAACCGATAGATATAAATAAAAGCCAACAGGGAACAGGGAAAAGTTTGTATAAATGAGGATAGGGAGACTGGGGTGTTTTTATTGGGAATTAAAATAATATAGCAATTCCCATACTTTTAAGGTACAAAATTGGTTGATGTTAGGGAATAGGGAGCAGTAATTTGGAAAGCAGGGAATAGAAAACAAGAAAAAAACTGTACCTCACGCTTCTTGAAAAACCCTATCTTAAGAATAAAATGTTATTAATTGAATAAGGTTAACTAACTGCTAATTAATAATAGATGATAATGGGAATATTTAGGAGTTTAAAAAATGAATAAATAACTCTTATTAAAAAGAATGTTATTATTTATACTGGGTGCATAGAGGATTTGAAATTTAATTAATTGATGAAAAATATTCTCCTGGAAAAGGAAGAGTTGAGGATTAAAAGTTAACATTATTTCAAATTGTATGAATTAGTCATAATAAAAATGTACTTTTCTCTCTAGAGAGAATCTACAAAATTTCCCTTTGTTTCCTGTTTCCAATAAAGCTTTTCCCTAAAAAGTTTAGATGTGGGTATCTTAAAGAAACATGATATTACTAAGCTGAAAACTACTTTCAATAATTAATAATTACAGCGTATGCGGTGGTTTATGAAATGCAGTAGTAATAGCTTTTGAAATAGTTTTTGAAGTCTGAAATTAAGGTTTTATTCTTGTTTAGCAAATCTACTATGATCGGTGTAGCACACTTACATTGAATAGGCTGTATATCTTATTTTTAAGAAGAGGATTGGCTAAAATAATTTTTTTTCTAAATAATTAAGGAGATGCTTGAAACCTGAATTTTTCGGTAAATTATAATTTATAAGGTAAAGGTATGACTGCCAAAATAATTATAGAAAATCTAATTAAAATTTACGGCAAAAAACATCTTGCAGCTCTCAAGTTGTTTCGGGAGGGGAAAACAAGGGACGATATATTACAGTCTACAGGTAATGTTTTGGGATTGGCTGATGTATCTCTTGAGATTGGTAAAGGGGAATTATTTGTGGTAATGGGGTTATCTGGTTCAGGAAAGTCTACCCTAGTTCGCTGCATTAATCGTCTAATTAATCCTACGAGTGGGCATATTTATATTGATGGCGAGGATGTTGCTCATGTTAATGAGAAACGAATGCGAGAGATACGACTGAATAAAATTTCGATGGTATTTCAGCGCTTTGGATTATTTCCTCACAAAACAGTAGCAGAAAATGTAGGGTATGGACTAAAGGTGCGGGGGGTTGAAGCAAGTCATCGTCGTCAGAAAGCTTTAGAAACATTAGAAGTTGTGGGTTTAGACAAATGGGCAGATTATAAACCTACTTCTTTGAGTGGGGGAATGCAGCAACGGGTAGGTTTAGCTCGTGCTTTAGCTACTGATGCAGATATTTTATTGATGGATGAAGCTTTTAGTGCTCTTGACCCACTGACCAGGGGAGAGATGCAGGATGAATTATTGCGACTCCAGAAAGAATTGCATAAGACTATAGTGTTTATTAGTCATGATATGCAAGAAGGTTTGAAATTGGGCGATCGTATTGCGGTGATGAAAGATGGGGCAATTGTCCAATTGGGGACTCCTGAAGAATTGGTTACTAATCCCAAAAATGATTATATTAAGGCTTTTACTGAAGAAGTAAATTTAGCTCAAGTTATTACGGCAGGGTCGATTATTAGTAAAAGAGCTTTTCTGAAAATTGGTCAATATTCTGTTAGCTCTGCTCTGGAGGAAATGTTGAACCATAACCTCGAAGTTTTGTATGTAGTCGATGAGTACAATAAACCTATTGGTTTAGTGAAAAAACAACATTTGGAAGAGAGTCTCAAACAGAAAGATGAAGATACTACGGTGACTATGGAAACTGACTTTCCGATAGTTGATACTTCTGCTCATCTAGAGGATATTTTTTACCTTTACAAACAAGGATTTCCTCTAGCAGTGGTCAATCACAAAAAAGAATTTCAAGGCATGGTAGAAGCAGTTGATGTACTTGCTAGTATGGGGAAAACTAATAAAAATTCTGATTAAACTAATATAAAAATTCGCGCATTGATTGTCTCAAAATTTCATAAGTACAAGATTAACAGATTATATAAATGAAATTTAAAATCTATTGACTAGCATAATCAAAAATGGGTGAGTCGAGTAGTGTCGTGTCAAGCCTTAAATATTACTTTAGAAAAATGGTAAGATGCGGATTTTTCAACGCTTGATATTAAAAATCTATTGCACTATTTTCAGCTTGACACGACAGTAGTGGACTGACACAGCTAAAACTGTGCATTAGTAGAGTAGGGGAGTAGTGGAGAAAGATTTTTGTTGGGTTTCTTCCGTCAACCCAACCTACTACTTATTTATTGCACCATTTAATATGTGTCAGTCTAGTAGGGTGCGTTATAAGGCTAAAATTTAGACTATGAAAACGGGGTGTGCAACTTTCTACTAAAATACAACGGCTTATTGCCATAAGACTGAAAAGGTTATTTTCATAACTACTTAAATTCCGTAAGTTTAGAAAAGTTGCACATGGGGTATGAAAGGGATTTAGGAATCCTTCGTAACGCACCATTGTTAGATGTGTCTATCCACTACCACCGAAAAATTAAGTTTAGTAAGGAGCACCATCAGGAAACAACTACCAATCTTTATAAGTATTTGTTACAAATGCTAGAAGCAAGAAAGAAGGAAAAAGAAAGAAGGGGGAAATTAAAAAAAAGGGAAAAATGATAGAAATAACTATCTAAAATGAATTGGATCGGCTATTTTTAAACATAATGCCTTTAGACTGGGGAGGATGTCAAAAGTTTGGGGTAAGCAAATATAAATTTGGATTAAGCCAAAATAATATGGAAATAGTCAATATTGGCAGATACTGTAGCTCGTTATCGTCAAGGAAAACCAATTCTATTTTTTGCTTGGAAACCCCATTGGTCTGCTTCTATTTTAAGAGAAAGAAAAGAGATAGAATGGTTGAATATTCCTTTTACTTCCTTATTAGGAACTATGGAAAATTTCACGGAACAAGAGACTTCATGGGATGGAAAAAATCTTGGTTTTGCCATTGATAATATCAAGATATTAGCTAATAAGAAATTTTGGGAAGCTAACCCAGTTGCTAAACGTTTATTAGAACAGATTGAGATTCCGATGGAGGATGTTAATCTTCAAGATGAAAAAGTTAAAAATTACGTCACTAATCCGAAGACTATCCTACCTGGCTCCTAACTACAATCAAAATATTACAACTTAAATAGAATTGCTATATGATTAATTACAAGGTTGAAGCAATTGAATAAAAACTATGATGAAACCAATATTAGATACTTATAGTTGCCTAAAAAATATTTTGACCCTGACAATCAAGAGTTTTTCCTAGGAGTTGTTAACCACAAAAAAAGAATTTTAAGGTATGGTAGAAGCAGTTGACGTACTTACAAGTTTGGGGCAACCAAATAAAAATTTGGATACAACCAATCATTAGAGGAGCTAATAAATTTTGTTTATTTTGAATTATTTATCTCACTACTTCATAGCTGAAACTCAAGGAGTATTAAACAATTTATTCAATCCTTTTCAATCTTATACTTTACCCTTAGACGAATGGGTGAATAATTTAGTTAATTTTCTGGTTGACAACTTTCGTCATATATTTCAAGCTATCAGCTTACCAATTAGCGGAACTCTAGAAATAGTAAAATCGACTTTTCTAGCAATTCCGCCTTTAATTTTTCTGATAATCATTGCTCTGCTAGTCTGGCAATTAGCAGGTAAAAAGATAGCTATCTATAGTTTTATAGCTCTAATTATTATCGGTTTTTGTGGAGCTTGGGAAGCAGCAATGGTTTCCCTATCTTTAATACTAACTGCCGTAATATTCTGTATGCTGGTAGGTATCCCTTTAGGTATTATCTGTGCGGTTAGCGATCGCTTCAATAGAGTATTGCGACCTTTTTTAGATGCTATGCAGACTCTACCGACGTTCGTTTATTTAGTACCTGTAGTAATGCTGTTTGGAATTGGAGAAGTTTCTGGTATAATAGCGACTTTTGTTTTTGCAGTTCCACCTCTAATTCGTTTGACTAACCTCGGTATTAGACAAGTATCTCCAGAAGCGGTAGAAGCTGCACTTGCTTTTGGTTCAACTCGCCAACAAGTTTTATTGGAAGTACAAATTCCTTTGGCTTTACCTACTATACTTGCTGGGACAAACCAAGCCATTTTATTAGCTTTATCAATGTCAGTTGTTACCTCAATGATTGGGGTAGAGGGATTAGGACAAATGGTATTGCAAGGTTTAGGACGTTTGAATGTTGGATTAGCTGCGGTAGGGGGGTTAGGTATTGTATTAATTGCTGTAATGCTTGACCGTATTACTCAAGGTGTTAGTCAAGGTAGTATTCAGTCTTGGCAGGAGCGAGGTCCGATAGGATGGTTACGGTCTCTTGGGTTGTCGAAACGCGATAAAGCAACTTTAGGGATAAGTATCATGGTTGCTTTGCTAGTTGGTGTGACAGGTTGGCAATTAATGTCTCAAACAAATATTAAGTCAACTGAAGAGCCATTGCCAGGCAAAGGAATAGTAGTCCGTCCAACTTCTGGTCTTGAAACCTCTGGGATATTTATAACAGAAATTGTGGATATTGGACTGGAAAAATTAGGCTATGAGGTGAAAGGTCAAAAGCAACTGAATGTTCCAGCAATGCACATTGCTGTTAGTAATGGAGATTTAGATTTTGCTGGAACTCATTGGGAAGCTGCCCACCAAGAATTTTTTGACAATAATGGTGGGGAAGAAAAATTAGAACGGTTAGGAACTCTTATTTCTAATTCCACTATGGGGTATCAGATAGATAAAAAAACGGCTGAAGAGTACAATATTACTGATTTATCACAACTTCAAGACCCAAAAATTGCTCAACTTTTTGACTCTGATGGTGATGGTCTGGCAAATTTAATTGGTTGTACTGCTGGTTGGATGTGCGAAAGAGTTATTAATCATCATTTGCAAGTTTACGGACTTGAGGATACTGTTGAGCAAATTCAAGGAGATTATTCTTCTTTATTAGCAGATACTTTAGCTCGTTATAATCAAGGAAAACCAATTCTATTTTTGCCTGGAAACCTCATTGGTTTGCTTCTGTTTTAAGA
>NZ_JAAHGT010000007.1 GCF_010672385.1 Okeania sp. SIO2F4 | reverse complement strand
TAAAATATCTAAATCTAGAAAAGGTATTTGGTATGCTCTAATCTCGGTATCTATGGATGTTCCGGAGCCTGGATTAGTTAATGGTTGGATCGGAGTAGATAGAGGTCAAAATAATATTGCAGTTGCAGCATTGCCTCATAGCTTTGGTAAATTTTGGAGTGGAAAGCAAGTAAAAAGTTTAAGGCGTAAATATCAAAAATTACGGAGACAACTTCAGGAAGCTAAGAAACTGAGAAAAATCAAGGACATCGAAAGGCGTGAGCGTAGAATTATGACTCACATCAATCATGTAATTTCTAAACAGTTAGTACAATTTGCCAAAGACTATCAGATGGGTTTGCGATTTGAGGATTTGTCGGGTATCAGACAAAGCTCAAAGCAACGGCAGAAAACCAAGTCAGATGCTAGTAAAAACCGAGACCATTGGGCTTTTTATCAGTTAGAAGTTTTTACCAGGTACAAAGCGATTAGAGCTGGTATACCAGTGGAGTCTGTACCAGCACCATATACTAGCAAGTCAGACCACCGTAACGGTGTACTAGGTAAGAGAGTTAAGCATACTTTTACGGGATTTGATGGTTATCAATGCAATGCTGATTGGAATGCCTCACAAAATATTGGTCAATGGTTAGGTAAATCATGTCCTTTGAGTCTTGAGAAAGCTGTATCTGTAATGGGTATGGATGATTCAAAGGTAGGGGTCAATGACAGTCCCTAAACTGATGAGAAGTTAAAACAGGTGGATTTATCCCCTGTTTTAACTACCGCCAGAATCCACGCGGATTTATCCCGTGGAGTGTCAATCTATAAATTCCCATTTCTCCTAACTATTTCCTACTCCCTACTCCCTAATTAGAGATTGAGCATTAGGCCGAAGTAAACTGGAAGCCAAGCACAACTAAAAGCAATACTTTTTTTCTGATTTACTCTCATACCCAATGCTCTACTTTAAGTATTCGTTAGGAAATTGCTTCTATTTCATCTTCAAAAAACCAAGTGCCCATTTTTTCTTCAAATTGGACCCAGTAGCCAATTCCACTACCGTCTACCATTTTGAATTCTGTGATTGTACCAATGGGATTTTGCTTCAATCGATTGATTATATTGCCAGGTATCTTTTGTTTTATACCTTTTACTTTAACTTTTTGACCAATTTCCATTTTTGTTTACAGTGTTCTTCGAGTGGTATTAATCAATCCATAGTTTATCTGAAATTAGTGCTTGAGCACAGTTCTATAAATATCAACCAAAAGTCAAAAGTTAAAAGTCAAAAGTTAAAATCCTGGTATGACTGAAGTCTCCCTCTCAAGTCAAAAATCAAAAGTTAAAATCTTGGTACGACTAATGTTAATTATTCATATTTTTACTTCTCTCCCACTCCCCCACTCCCCTATTCCCCTACTCCCCTACTCAAGAAAGTGCAGAAAAGTTTTTGATAAATGGTATTACCAGCTAGTAGTCTGCCTGATTTAGACAAAATTCGCTACATCTAAAATTTACTTAATTTTTGCCCCCCAATAATCTCCTGCAACGACTGACTAGACTTATTTTCTCCATTAATCTCTAGTCTAAAATCCGCCATAATATACTCTGATATCTAAAGTAATTTATTTATATGCTGGCCAAAAGAATTTTACCTTGTCTTGATGTTAATGCAGGCCGAGTCGTCAAAGGTGTCAACTTTGTGAATCTTCAAGATGCTGGAGACCCTGTGGAACTAGCCCAAGTCTATAATGATGCTGGTGCCGATGAGTTGGTATTTCTAGATATTACAGCCACTCACGAAGACCGAGATACAATAATAGATGTGGTTTATCGGACTGCACAGCAGGTTTTTATTCCTCTGACAGTGGGAGGCGGTATTCAATCCTTAGATAATATTAAAAATTTGTTAAGAGCAGGTGCCGATAAAGTTAGTATAAATTCAGCAGCAGTGCGTAATCCTGACTTTATTAATCAGGCCAGCGATCGTTTCGGAAATCAATGTATTGTAGTAGCTATTGATGCTCGTCGTCGTTCAGATCCAGACAACTTAGGATGGGATGTGTATGTCCGAGGTGGCCGAGAAAATACTGGTAAGGATGCGATCGCTTGGGCAATAGAAGTAGAAAAAAGAGGGGCAGGAGAGCTGCTTGTCACAAGTATGGATGCTGATGGAACCCAAGCAGGTTATGACTTAGACCTGACGAGAACTATAGCACAAAGTGTTCAGATTCCAGTAATTGCTTCTGGGGGTGCGGGTAACTGCCAGCATATTTTTGAGGCCTTAACTGATGGTCAAGCAGAAGCAGCATTACTAGCTTCTTTGCTACATTACGGTCAACTAAGTATAGCAGAAATTAAGGATTATCTTGCTGGCCATCAAGTGCCTGTAAGACAAAGTTAAGTTTACTTGTAACTTTTATTTGAGATTTTCTCAATAAAAATACTTAGATATATTTTTAAGAAATGTTGTTACAATAAAATAATTGTTACAAAACGTAACTTATGTTGGTCACAATTCTAATACTTGATGTTGCTTTGGTTGCTTGGGCTCTGCATTTGATGCAAGAGTCATTCCATCATCGAGAATTTTCTCTAATGCTAGCAGGTATCTTAGTTGCTATATCTGCTGCAGCAATGATGGTGGTTTATTTTCTCATGGGTACTTGTATGACTCACCTAACTCAAATGTCTCAACATTCCTACACATATTTTTAAGCTGGTCATCAGGGTATGATGTTCCTCAAGAAGGCCAGATACCCTGGTAGATCGTCCGATAAAAATATTGTAGAAATTTTTTGATTAATTTCTTGACAAATAAAGAAAAAATTAGGTACTAGAACTAATTATTTGGTTAGGGGTTATAGCTCAGTTGGTAGAGCGCCTCAATGACACTAAATCTTGGAGTAATTTTATCGGTTAAAGCGATAGAACTGACTTTAAAGTTTGCGATCTTAAAGATATTCATGTCATCAAGAAGGTATCTCAGTGGTATTTGATTAAGCTTCATTTTTTGGCCAGTAACAAAGGATGAAGCCAGTGAAAATGGGAAAAATAAATATCGAAACAATAAAGGGGTGATATCGTCTCAGGTAGACAGACCCCTTTTTCGGTCGTCGTAGTCTGAGGAGGTTCTGGTTTACACAGAATGGATTAAAGAGAAATAGACTGGAGGAACTTCTAATTGTATAATGTCTTGTATAATGTCAGAAGTTCTTTTATCCTTAGAGTCAATTTGCAATATTGCAAAAGCTGTTTTTTGAGAGAATCCTAGGCTCTAAATAAGAGTAAAATCAGCTTAGAGCTACATATTTGCCTGATTTTAGACATTTTTGCTCTTTTTTCACCCATTTACTAGAAATATCGCTACAATAAGATCATCCTCATCCAAAATTTTCTAAAACTAAAAATAAGTTTGTAAAAACTTATGAAAGAACAAAAAAAACACGACCTCAGCAGCCGTGTCCAAAAACAAATAAGGTTAAAATAATATATATAGTTTAAACGAAAATACTCACTAATGCAATAGTCATTTTCCTAATAATTATACTTATGGTTGCTATAATAATACATCTAGTGTATAATTGTCAACTATTTACTCTACATCTCGCGCTTACCAGAAATATAAGTGGGAAAAATTTTCTAAGTTAAAAGATACTTGTCCAATATGCAATGACACTCACAAAATATTTTCCACTAATGGCAGCTTAGTCATCTGTGGTCAAGACTGGCAAGTACCGAATTGGAAGAACTTCCTGGGTTAAAATTTAAACTTAACTTTTTAAGTTAAGATTAGAAATTACTTTATCACTGGCAAATTTTTATTTATGATTCTAGTAATACATATATTATACATGACCTCATCTGATTTGTCAAGGTTCAAAATGATTAGTGGATTTGTTTTGTGGCCAAATTCCACTCCTCTTGATCTGTACAAAATAGCCTGAGTAAAATGGTTTTGCTCGATCATCCCATGGCCAAAACAACTAGATTCTTGACTTACTGGTTTCTAACTGATATCATCTAATAAATAAAGCTTAATCGAAGCTCTGAAACCTATATACACGGGGTTATAGCTCAGTTGGTAGAGCACCTCAATGGCATTGAGGGGGCCAGCGGTTCGAGTCCGCTTAACTCCATATTGATAGAGACTAAACTCTCTCCTTTTGTAGCTACTAAATCCAGTATCATTT
The DNA here is from genome assembly GCF_010672385.1 of Okeania sp. SIO2F4. Classification (GTDB taxonomy): domain Bacteria; phylum Cyanobacteriota; class Cyanobacteriia; order Cyanobacteriales; family Microcoleaceae; genus Trichodesmium. The sequence continues at coordinate 17,375 of NZ_JAAHGT010000007.1, read as the reverse complement.
TAGTATCGTAAAATGACGAAACGAAACACTCTAAAGGTAAAGAAGGAGAAGGTAGGTTGTGTCTATATTGAGAAATATAAAGATAAATACCGAACTTATAGTAAATAATAATTTTCTACCACTAGATTATGAAAATTGTGGTGTATTTTTATGATGGTAATTTCATCAGCATTGAGAGTCTATTAGTAAGTGTGTTAACGAAGTTAGAAGTGAGATAGGGGAGCTGTCGGATTGGCGACGTATAGAAATCAGAAGTTGTTTTTGTAACGGGGTTACGCGACCCAATTATTTTGATCAATGTTTGGTATAAATTCTTAGAGGTTAGGAGTCAGGAGTCAGAATTTAACAATTAGAAAGCATGGGTTTTAATCATTCCTTGTTAATATTTTTTATCTGTTTTTTGTATATTGAAAGCTATTAAGTATTTTTTGATCGTCAATGTCAGGCTTGATTTTTTATCTGACATACATCAAAAATTAATTTTTTTTCCATGATTTACAGCCTTAAAAATTGCTTTGATTCACTCATATTTGAGAGATAATTATAGACATATTTAAGGAGATTTGTTGTTGATACTTGTTAATAAATATTATCGGCATTATGAGGGAGTATTTAAAGGCAGGAAAACTCCCAAGTAAAAGTTAAATATTTAACTGATAGTAGTTCTGATATTAATGAAATACAGTATTTTTTCTATTCCCTGTTTCCTCTGTTAGTTCCCATTCCCTTGTCTCGGTCGTTGACCAGGGGTCGCACCGCTACTCCTTAAAATCTAAATTTTGTCTGTCTCACCAATTTGATAAATTCTATATCAGAAAAAATTACATTCTTTCTGATTTTATTGATAATTATGTTGTTTGGCATAAACATTGAGATATTTTATGATATAATCAGCAATAATTGCCTAAAAACAGTGCTTTGGAAAACTGTGGTTTAGATGGAAAAAGATCATAACTATTATGAAGTTCTAGGAGTATCAAAAGATGCTTCAGCAGAACAGATTAAAAAAGCCTATCATAGTCTAGCACGTCAGTATCACCCTGACGTCAATTCAGGGGATATAAATGCAGCAGAAAAATTTAAAGAAATTAATTCAGTGTATGAGATTCTTTCTGACCCATTGAAGCGATCGCAATATGACCAAACTGTAGGGGAAGCACAGGAATTATATAAGCGTGGAGTTGCCAGAAGTCAGTTTGGAGATTATCAAGGTGCAATATTAGATTATACAAAAGCACTGGCAATTAATCCTGATTGGGCAGAAGTTTTATATCATAGAGGATTTGCTAGTTATAAATTGCAAGATTATCGAAATGCTGATATTGATTATACTAAGGCATTATTTTTAGACCCATACTTAGTAGAAGTTTACTATTATCGGGGTTTATGTCGGATGAAATTAAGGTATATTCAAGCTGGTATGGAAGACTATACTAAAGCATTAGAAATAAATCCGAATTTTGCTCATATTTATTATCAGCGTGGTTTGGTTTATCTAGAATTACAAGAACATCGTCTGGCAAGATTGGATTTCAGAAAAGCTGCTCAACTTTTTGCAGAGCAAGGAGATAGAGCTAATTCTCAAATATCTCTAGAAGCTATTAGAAGTTTAGAGAATTTTTCTTGGGCAGAAATACTAGAAATATTCCAGAAAACTTTTCAGGATAGTTGGATTGCAGTAAAGACTTTTATACCTAATCCAACAGGAGGGTTATTACCAGCTTTTTCTCAATTAGAACAGAAAAGAGCTTTGAATGTAGGAATTTTATTAGGGATAATATTTGAAGTTTGCTTTGTCATAGGAATTAGTCTAATTTCACAACGATTGGATGAAGCAAATCACACGGGATTTTTCTTGTTAATAATTATTGGTATTATTCCTTTTGTGAATATAACAGTTACAAGTGGTTTTGCCAGACTAATATTTAAAACTAATGGTAGTTTAACGGGAGATTTGTTTATCGCAGGTGCGTCATTACTACCTGTAGGTTTACTGCTGTTGATTAGTGGAGTTTTAAACAATTTGGTAATTAGTTTTATTTTAGCTATGTTTGCTCTTTGTTATACAATTTTAATTATGTATACTGGTTGTCAAAAAATTTCCAATATTTCTGAAGAAAAATCTGCTCTAATAGTACCTATTATGTTATTGGTAAGTGCGTTGCCATTTGGTTTAATTAACTAGATAAGTAGTCGTGCTTTTAGAAATTTCCTAGTTTAGAGATCGAATCCATTGGCAATGGAACTGTTATCAGAAACCGGGTTTGTGAGAAGTAGATTTTATACAGCGGGGTATTTAAAACAAACCCGGTTTGTACGCTTTTTGATACCGATACTACCGGATTTGATATTATTTCTTCCTTCTTCCTGATTCAAAAAATTCTTAACTGAACTGTATTGTGATATAATTATATTTTTGAATTTTCTATAAAGTAGTGACTAAATTTTTAAAGATTCTGTGAAGATAAAGACTTTGTGTTTGTATAAAGAGATTATAAGAGACTGTTTGTAAAATAAGTATTAAGAGAGCATCACTTGTGACTAAAATCTAAAAGCGGTAATAATTCAAGAGATTGAAATTTGGTAGATAAAGAAGTATTCAGTACATATATTCCTAGATTTTTAAGCGACAAATATTTATGTTTATTTCTTCCTCCTTATTTCCTATTCCCTATTCCCTATTCCCTATTCCCTATTCCCTGTTCCCTGTTCCCTGTTCCCTGTTCCCTATCTCCTTTTTATATTTTCTGATACATTCAATCTCTAAGTTATATTTATTAGTTCAACGTATTTCCGTTATTACAGGGTTGAACTTTCCTTTTTTAATAATAATGATGAGTGGGAGTCAATAGGCGATCGCCTGGTAGTAGATTCATCTCAATGGAGATATGTTGCTGGTCAAAACGAAGATGGAACATATATCTATGGAATTGAGGAGTCTGTCACTTTTGAGTCTATTAATATTCTATTAAGAAGACTTGACAGTAGGGAAGCAACTAAAATAGATGCTATTGCACTTACTCAAGAGCAGATTTTTGATAGTAAGTCTGTTCCGGAACCTACTTCTGTATTTGGTTTATTAGTTACTGGAGCTTTAGGGATAGTAAGATGGAATAGGCCAAAAAAATAATCGCAAATGTCAGATAACTGCGACAAAAAAAATTAAAATCAAATATTACTTACTGATGGTTCTTTTGATAGCAAGTATGGCAATTTTCTCTGAAAGAACTTTTGCTTTTGATTTTAAATTTAGTTCCAATGAGACAGTTTTGTTAGAGGATGAATTTGATAGTCGGGGAAAATGGCAACTATCCTCAAAACTCCGTCTTGATTCAGGTTATTTAATTTCAGATGGTGATTATCAAGCTGCATCACTTAAGTTAGTAGATTTAGGAATAAGTCCTCTCGATCTAAGTAATGGTGCGATTAATTTGTATTGGAGAGGAATTTTTCCCAAAGATGCAACAAAGCCGAGAAATTCTTATGTTATAGCTTTAGAATATGCGGATAATTTACCCTTTTGTTGGAATGGGAAAATCGGTGAAGATGTTGAAATGGTTATCAAGGAAGATGCTTCTTCCTGTCCGACAGGTTTCAGTCAGGTTAAAGACGATGGTGAACTTAAAGCTTGGATACGTCCTCAAGAACCTGCTAAACCGGGGTTAACAAGATTATTTGTAGACCCAGATTTTATTCCTGGTGTACAACCAGAAGAGCGTAATAGTTCTGAGTTTCCTTATATTCTTTTGGATGGTAAACCAAATACCCAGACCAATTATCGTATGAGAGTTCAGGAAAAAGATCGACAGGTTGAAGTTGAACTTTTCTGTTTAAACTGTCGCGATTGCCGGAGGCACAGCGAAGCTATCGCATATCAAAAATGTCGGTCATGTAGCAAGTTTTATACTACACACAAAGACAGTAGTAGTATGTATGCATTGATGCCAGCGCTCACTGCTATAGTTTTCCAGATGCTGAGAATTATTAGAAATTGCACCAATAGGATTATTTAATTCATGGACTATTCCAGCCATTAATTCTCCCAGTGCCGACATTTTTTCCTTTTCAATCAGTTGTGCTTGAGATACTTGTAATTCCTCTAAAGCTTGAGTAAGTTGATTAGTTTTCTTAGCTACTTCTTTTTCCAGATTCTTTCTTAAGTGTTGTAAATGTATATGAGTTTTTACTCTAGCAAGAACTTCAACTGCTTGAAATGGTTTAGTAATATAATCTACAGCTCCCAAATTAAAACCTTTAACTATACTTTCACTGTCTGAAAGAGCAGTCATAAAAATTATCGGAATATCTTTAGTTTGAGGATTTTCCTTCAACGTTTTACAAGTTTCAAACCCATCAATACCAGGCATTTGTATATCTAGTAATATTAAATCAGGTAAGTCATAAGAAATTTGCTTTAATGCTCGTTCCCCAGTAATTGCTGTGGTAACTTCATACCCTTCATCCGTTAAAGTTTGAACTATTACTTTTAGATTAGCTGGAGCATCATCTACAACTAAAATATATTCTGAATTGGGTGAGATTGACATTAATCTACTCCTTTTTCTCTAAAAAATTAATTATAAAATCTTCAATTTTATCAGCTTTAAAATCATCTGCCCACTGTAAAATTGGTACAGTAAAAGGAGTATATTTTGGCTCTAGTTGCTGAATTTTTTCGGCTTTTTTAGTCAATTTTTTTAGGCTCCCCCTTCTTGCTAAGTCGAGCAAAATTTCTAACTCTTCCGGTGGTGGAGATACAATTCTAGAATTATCAGTAGCCACATCTGAAACTGATGATTGGGGAATTATTTCCATATTTTCAATATTTTCTGTTTGAGCATATTTCCATTTAATTTCTAAATGTGCTTCTATCATTTTCAACAATTCCTCTGCATTTACAGGTTTAGGAATAAAATCATCCCCCCCAGCATCAAGACTGTATTGGCGATCTATATTCGAGACAGAAGCTGAAGAGATAATCACCTTTAAATGCTTTAATTCATCAGAGCCGCGTAATTGCCTGACCATCTTAAAACCATCTATCACTGGCATATATAAATCTGTAATAGTTAAATCTGGCTGAAGTTGCGCTACTTTAGCTAATCCCTCAGCACCATTTTCTGCCTCCGCAGTAATAAAACCAATAGGTTGCAGCAAATTAATCAGTACGGAGCGATTTTCCCAGCGATCGTCAATAACCAGAATAGTTTTTTGTCCTCCTTCGTAACCAATAATTTGTTTTCCCTCTACATTAGAAAGTGATTGCACCCAGTCACGACTCAGAGGAAATTTAACTGCAAAGGAAAATGTACTGCCAACACCCAACTGACTTTCTACTTTAATATCCGAACCCATGAGTTTCACAATTTGACTACTAATAGCTAATCCTAATCCTGTTCCCTCAGACTTCTTCGCTTGTTCTCCTACTTGTTCAAAGGGGTTGAAGATATTATCAATCTTATTGTCTGGAATACCAACCCCCGTATCTTGAATTTCAAATTTGACTGTTGTAGATGGATATGAGTTAGGAGTAGATATTGTCTCCTGGTGACTATCAGATAATTCTGTATTATGACTGGAATCATCGATATGTACTTGAAAAATCACTTTACCTGCATCTGTAAATTTGACTGCATTACCTAATAAATTAATTAAAACTTGGCGCAAGCGTTTTTCGTCTGCAATTATACCTTGGGGTAGGTTGGGGTCTGATTGATAAATTAACTGAATTCCTTTTTGATCTGCTTTGATGCGAATAATTTCTGCAATTCCTTGCAAAAAAGAAGGCAAATGGAAATCGTAGGGTTGCAAATCAAGTTTCCGAGCTTCTATTTTGGAAATATCCAGAACATCATTGATCAGAGTCAACAAGTGGTTACCACATTGATGAATAATTTCAATACCTTTACGTTCTTTTTTCCCCCAAGAATGGGAACGATTAAGAATTTGAGTATAACCGAGAATACCATTGAGAGGGGTGCGTAACTCATGACTCATATTAGCAAGGAACTCACTTTTTGCTTGGTTAGCAATCTCAGCAGCTTCTTTTGTCTTTTTGAGTTGCTGTTGCTCAAATGACTGTACCTTTAGCAAGACTATAATCATTGTCACAGCTAAACCGATCACTACCACTGCCATCAGATTTAATGCTCTTAGTTGCGATTCAATATTTGCCCTAGGAATGATTAACCCAACAGACCAGTCTGCTTCTTTGATGGGAACATAGGCAATATAAACTTTTTGCCGATCTATTTCTACTAATTCTATTCCTCTTTCCTTAGCAACCATTTTTCTGGCAATATTCTGCTGGTAAAGGTTTTCCGATGACAAAAAATTGGGAATTGGTTTTTTGATATTGCTGTTTATATCTTGTTGAGGGGTAAATATTGTCTTTCCTTGAGAATTAAGAGCAAAGGCATAACTGTTAGAGCCATATTTCAAACCATTCACTACTTCCCTAATCCGGTCTACTGGGATAGCACCTGCTATAATTCCAATTGGTTGTTTGGTATTATCAGAGTCTGACCAAACAGGAGCAGCAATAAAAACCATGAGAGTATTTAGGGTACGAGAATTGACTGGATCGGAAACATTTACTTTGCCAGCCATTGCTCGTTTAATATGCTTGCGGTCTTTGAGATTAGCTTTAGCTTTGCCGACTTTGCTAGTATAGTAAGAACCGTCAGGATTAATCATCGCAAAAAAGAAAAAATCTTGGGATTTCAATTGTTTAGATTTTAAGAAAGGTTCAACTATTGACCAGTTCATAGTTTGGAAGGTAGGAGTATTGCCCGTAGTGCGTGTTTCAACTTTTCTACTAGCCAACCATCGATCGATTTTATCAGCTCCTAGCTTTACTTCCAACAAAGCATTTTCTTTCAAATTATCTAGAATTAAATCCTGAACAACTTTATAGCTATAAAAAGCAGAAATACTAACTATTACAGTCGTACTACCGACCAATAAACGTAATATAAAGTTGTGACTTGAGTTCTCATCTTTTCGGTTATTTTGCCACCAATTTTGTAACCTTTGCCAAATTTTAATTTGTGGTAGTTGCTCAATTCTAGTCATAGCTGTTTCATTCTTTTTTCTTCAAGAAAATCATCAGTTTTTTTTAGAGTATTTATTGTTAAGGAAAATCCATCAGGATGATTATTAATGATATTAAATTCCCTAGCTTTGGAGTGATATGATTTCTACCAGAGACTCGTTGAGAAATCGGGTTTGTATGAAATACCCAAAATACCGATATCCGCCCCACAAACCCTATCTGTAACGTTTTAAAATAACGAATACTACGGAATTTGATATGATATTTGGTACTCATTCCCATTGAATAAGGTTGTAGATTGTAGGTCATGTTTTAAGGTTTAAGAGTATGGAGATTCACCCCAATTAATTGTGGACACTTTGAAGACCGTGGGGTCTTATACTCAATTTTCCAAATTTTCTGAATAATGCTCTGGAAAAATCTACTATCTCATACCAAATTCATGCATAGGCAGTTACATCTTAAGCATGTGATTTATTACTACAATAAAAAAATATATAAATTCCATAAATTCTAAAAATTAAACATTTTTTCCTCTTTTTTATCATGTTTTTCTTTCCCTCCATACCTATTCCGAGTTAAGTGTTCCCTGTATCGTGACTGTAGTAATATTTTATGAAATTGGTATCACAGTCAGCGTGATAAATTTTTGCTACAAATAGTTAGACTTGTTCTAAGGGTCTCCGAGTCAGGAGTCATATCAAATCCGGTTGAATACTTATTATATAGTTGGGGGTAGGGAGTAGGGGAGTAGGGGAGATTGAAGGCTTGAAGTAATTATAGAATTATCAACATATATTATATAACCTGATTATATATCAGAATAAATAGTATTTAAGCTATTTATTCAAGCGGAGTTTCTCTTTTTAGTCAAACAAACATATCATGTAAAGTATTTTAATTATACTTTATTATTCATAACATTCTGTTTTCAAGAATGGTATAAGAGCTAGGTTCCAGAAAAATCAGAGCATCGCGACAATCAAAAATACATCATAACTTGGCGTTGCATTATCAAGGGATGATTTTGATATGTATCCAAAAATTTAGCCCGATCAATCAAAAGTTTCAGATGCGTGTAAATTTAATTATCATCCCACAACTATGCAACGCTCATAACTTATACCAATTCACTTTAAGGATGTCACAAATAGTTTCAAACTTTAAATGTCAAAGAATTGCCTGAAACTATTGTATTGTAAAAGTTTTTAGTCTATGAAATCTAACTTCGCGCCTTCTGACTTCTGACTTCTGACTTCAGTGAAACGGTATTAGACCCGCACCCAGAAACTCGGTTTTTTCTTATATGTCTATTTTTCTGTTCAAACCAACGATTTTTCCTAGCAACCGGGTTTCTTTGGGCAAGTCCTATAGATAAAAAATTTATCGTATTTGCCGAAGAAGATAGTATTTTGACTAATCAATAATTTTTGAGGTTGGAAGTTATGAATCATCAGCTACTAAGCCATCATTGAAATGATTTTCAGTAGATTTTAGTTATTATTTAAATCTGTACAATATATTGATAATTGCTATAAGTATATAGATAAAATAAAACGTAAGCATTCAGCGGTCAGCTAGCCTCTTGCCTCCTCCAGAGGAGCTGCGCTAACAGAGGAGCTGCGCAATTCAAGTCGCTCCGCGAAACAGCTATCAGTTATTAACTTATTCTTTTTGAAGAAAGAATTAGAGTTGAAAGATTGAGGAACAATTAAAAGTTACTCTCAAATCATTCTTTGCTAATCTTTTTCATTAATTACTTAGTGCAGGATTATTACTAAGGAAAAATTGTTTACCGAATAATTAAGGTTTAAAGCCTCTCCTTTAAAGGAGAAACTTGAAAAAATTTTCCTTTTAGTCAATCCTATCCCTTTTCAAGGAGAGGTAATAATTAATTATTAATAATTAATTATTAATTGTTGAACTAGCATTCCGCAGGAAAAGCTAAAGGGGAGCTACCTGAATACTTACAATAAAACACAAAAAATATAAGAGAAGAAACAGCTAATTTAGCAATAAGGAATAGATAATTCCTTTCATACGACACCTGTTTTTGAGTTTGATATTTATTTATGCTTACTTACTTAACACCCCACAATCCATATTATCATAGAGAAAATAAATTGCTTTCAAACTCTGAAAAGAGTAGTATAAATATTAACACCTAAATATTAAATACTCAATGATGAACAGCCCATTTTTAAATCGTCTCCATAGCCCAGAACGTCCGGTCATCGTCTTTGATGGGGCAATGGGTACTAATCTACAAGTCCAAGAATTAACGGCTGAAGATTTCGGCGGTGCAGAGTATGAAGGTTGTAACGAATATCTTGTCCATACTAAACCAGAAGCGGTAGCTAAGGTCCACCGAGACTTCCTTGCAGCAGGTGCGGATGTGATAGAAACTGATACCTTTGGTGGGACAAAAATTGTACTGGCAGAATACGATTTATCAGACAAAGCTTACTATCTTAATAAAACAGCAGCCGAATTAGCAAAGTCTGTTACTGCGGAATTTTCTACCCCCGAAAAGCCTAGATTTGTTGCTGGTTCAATGGGACCAGGAACTAAATTGCCTACCCTCGGACATATTGATTTTGACACCTTAAAAGATGGTTTTGCGGAACAAGCAGAAGGTCTTTGGGATGGGGGAGTAGATTTATTTCTGGTGGAAACTTGTCAGGATGTTTTACAGATAAAAGCTGCTTTAAATGGTATAGAAGAAACCTTTGCGAAAAAAGGCGAACGTCGCCCCATCATGGTGTCAGTAACTATGGAAGCTTTTGGCACTATGTTAGTAGGTTCAGAAATTAATGCTGCTGTGACAATTTTAGAACCTTATTCTATTGATATTTTAGGATTAAATTGCGCCACTGGTCCTGATTTAATGAAGGAACATATTCGTTATTTATCAGAAAATTCTCCTTTTATTGTTTCCTGTATTCCTAATGCTGGTTTACCAGAAAATATCGGCGGACAAGCTCACTATAGATTAACTCCTATAGAGTTGAAAATGGCATTAATGCACTTCGTTGAAGATTTGGGAGTGCAGGTTATCGGTGGTTGTTGTGGTACTCGTCCAGACCATATTAAAGCATTATCTGAAATTACTGAAACTCTTCAACCAAAAGAACGAGAATATAACTATATTCCATCAGCAGCTTCCATCTATTCTTCAGAAACTTACGAACAAGATAACTCCTTTTTAATTGTTGGGGAAAGACTTAATGCTAGTGGTTCTAAAAAATGTCGAACTTTACTAAATAATGAAGATTGGGATGGCTTAGTTGCCCTGGCAAAATCTCAGGTAAAAGAAGGGGCACATATTCTTGATGTTAACGTTGATTATGTGGGGCGCGATGGGGTGAAAGATATGCACGAATTAGCATCTCGTTTAGTCACAAATGTTAATTTGCCTCTGATGTTAGACTCGACTGAATGGGAAAAAATGGAGGCTGGTTTAAAAGTTGCTGGCGGTAAATGTTTGCTCAATTCTACTAACTATGAAGATGGAGAACCTCGTTTTTTTAAAGTATTAGAATTGGCGAAAAAATATGGTGCTGGTGTGGTAGTTGGAACCATCGATGAGGATGGAATGGCGCGGACGGCTGATAAGAAATTTGAAATAGCAAAACGAGCTTATGATGCAGCAATAGAATATGGGATTCCTGCCCATGAATTGTTCTTTGATACTTTAGCTTTGCCAGTTTCTACTGGTATTGAAGAGGATAGGGAAAATGGAAAAGCAACGATTGAGTCAATTAAACGTATCCGAGAAGAGTTACCAGATTGTCATATAATGCTTGGAGTTTCTAACATTTCATTTGGTTTAAATCCGGCAGCAAGACAAGTATTGAACTCGGTATTTTTGCATGAAGCAATGGCAGTAGGTTTGGATGGTTCTATTGTTAGTGCAAGTAAGATTTTACCCATGTCAAAAATTGAACCAGAACAGCAAGAAGTTTGTCGGAAACTAATATATGACCAACGGGAATTTGATGGGGATATTTGTACTTACGATCCTCTGGCTGAACTGACAACAATGTTCCAGGGTAAAACAACTAAAAAAGACCGTTCTGCCACACAAAATTTACCAATTGAAGAACGTTTAAAACAACATATTATTGATGGGGAACGTATCGGTTTAGAGGATGCTTTAGCCAAAGCTCTAGAAGCATACCCGCCGTTAGATATTATCAATGTCTATTTATTAGATGGCATGAAAGTAGTAGGAGAATTATTCGGTTCCGGACAAATGCAATTACCATTTGTATTGCAGTCTGCTCAAACCATGAAAGCAGCAGTTGCCTATCTACAACCTTTCATGGAAGCAGAAGAGTCTGGTGAAGATAATTCTAAGGGAACTTTCCTGATTGCCACTGTTAAAGGAGACGTTCACGATATTGGTAAAAATCTGGTGGATATTATCCTCTCAAATAATGGTTATCGAGTAATTAACTTAGGAATTAAACAACCAGTTGATAACATTATTGCTGCTTACCGGGAACATAATGCGGACTGCATCGCTATGAGTGGTTTATTAGTGAAGTCAACCGCATTTATGAAAGATAACTTGGAAACATTTAACCAAGAAGGTATTACAGTTCCGGTGATTTTAGGTGGTGCCGCTCTAACTCCGAAATTCGTTCATCAAGATTGCCAAAATACCTACAAAGGTAAGGTTGTTTATGGTAAGGATGCGTTTTCCGATTTGCATTTCATGGATAAGTTGATGCCAGCAAAATCAGAAAATCAGTGGGATGATATCCAAGGTTTCTTGGGTGAGTTTGCTGAAGAAAACGGTAACGGTAGTGGTAATGGTAATGGTAAAGATCCTAGCGAAGTTAAGTCTGAAGAAAAAGAGGAAACTAAACCTGCTGAACCAGTTGTGATAGATACTCGGCGTTCTGATGATGTAGCAGTAGATATCCCTCGCCCGACTCCTCCATTCTGGGGAACCAAGTTATTACAACTAGAAGATATGCCATTCGAGGAATTATTCTGGTATTTAGATTTGCAAGCGTTGATGGCAGGGCAATGGCAATTCCGCAAACCTAAAGGACAACCACGGGAAGAGTATGATGCCTTTTTAGCAGAGAAAGTTTATCCGATTCTGGAAAATTGGAAATCACGGGTAGTTAATGAGAAGTTGCTGTATCCCCAAGCAATTTATGGTTATTTCCCTTGTCAATCAGAAGGAAATACACTTTTCATTTACGACTCCGACGAAATGAATAAGACTGGTAAACCAACAACAGTTGTCACCAGTTTTGAATTTCCACGGCAAAAGTCGGGACGACGGTTGTGTATTGCTGACTTCTTTGCTCCCAAGGATTCCGGAATTATTGATGTGTTCCCAATGCACGCTGTAACAGTAGGAGAAATAGCGACTGAGTTTGGTCAGAAGTTGTTTGCTGAAAACGAATATACAGATTATTTGTATTTCCACGGTATGGCGGTACAAACTGCCGAAGCAATGGCAGAATGGTTACACGCTCGTATTCGTCGGGAGTTAGGTTTCGGCGGTGAGGATGCAGATAATATTAAGGATATTCTGAAACAGCGTTATCAGGGATCGCGTTATAGTTTTGGTTATCCCGCTTGTCCGAATATGCAAGACCAGTTTAAGCAGTTAGACTTGTTGCAAGTAGACAGAATTGATATGTATATGGATGAGAGCGAGCAATTGTATCCAGAACAATCGACGACAGCGATTATTACTTATCATCCAGTGGCGAAGTATTTTAGTGCGTAGTTTGGGGTGAAAAACCTAACCCCCCAACCCCCTTCCCTCCCAGGGAAGGGGGAGCAAGATTTTCTCCCCTCTCCTGCAAGGAGAGGGGTTGGGGGAGAGGTCCTTAGTTTTTTTTCGCTCCTACCTAATATATTGACTTAATCAAAGAATAACGATATAATAGCTCACAAAGCATAGGATTAAATAGGTAGCGCTCACGCATAAATGAAATCCATTAGAACCAAGCTCAAACTTAATAATAAACAAAAAACTCTGATGGCTCGACACGCGGGCTACTCACGCTGGTGCTATAACTGGGGTTTAAGCTTATGGAATCAAGCATATATTGATGGCTACAAGCCTAATGCTGATAAACTTAGAAAAGTTTTTACCAATTATACGAAACCTCTCCACCCTTGGATGAAAAACTTGTCATCTAGAGTTTATCAATACGCTTTCCGAAACTTAGGTGAAGCATTTAAGAGGTTTTTTCAAGGTTTAAGTAAACATCCCAGGTTCAAGAAGAAAGGCAGATCGGATTCTTTCACAATTGATAATTCTGGAACAGCAATAGAACTTAATGGTTGGTCTCACAAGTTACCTTTTATCGGTTGGGTAAAAACTTATGAACCCATTGAAGCAACAACTAAAAAGCAGGACTATTAGTAGACAAGCAGGTGATTGGTATCTCAGTTGTAGCTATGAATGGAATACCATAACCACACCGAAGAAAACTGACGTTATAGGTGTAGATTTAGGTCTAAAAACCTTAGCTACTTTGAGTGATGGTCAAGTATTTGAAAGTGTAAAATCGTATCAGAGATTTGAAGCTAAGTTGTCTAGGATGCAGTACCTAAATCGTCATAAAGAGATTGGTTCTGCTAACTGGAAGAAGGCGCAGTTAAAGATAGCCAGTCTACACAGAAAGGTGGCTAACATTCGTAAAGACACACTTCATAAATTGACAACTTACTTAGCCAAGAACCACGGCACTGTTGTCATAGAAGACCTAAATGTGTCTGGAATGTTAGCTAACCACAAGCTAGCTAAGTCAATAGCAGACCAAGGGTTTTATGAGTTTCGCAGACAGCTTGGATACAAGTGTCAATGGTATGGCTCACAATTAGTAGTAGTAGATAGATTTTTTCCATCTTCAAAAACTTGTTCTAACTGTGGTCATATCCAAGATATGCCATTAAATCTCAGGACTTATGATTGCCCTGAATGTGGGTTGTCAATAGATAGAGATTTAAACGCTAGTATAAATTTGAGAAATGCGGTCGGCTTGACCGTCAATGCCTGTGGATGAGTAACCGCCGACGGCCTCAGCAGAAGCAGGAAGTAAACATTAAAATGTCACCTTTTATAACGTTTTATGTCAGTTTTATAAAGCAGCAGTCTACGACGGCGATTCTTACTTATCATCTTGTTGCGAAGTATTTTAGTGCGTAGGTAGAGAAGTCCGTAGTGCGTAGGTTGGGTTGAGGAACGAAACCCAACATTACGAAGAGGTGCTTATCCCCCCTAACCCCCCTTTGAAAGGGGGGAATAAGAAAGGGGGAAAATCTCCGACTTACGCAAAGAAACCCGGTTTCTTCAAGAAACCCGGTTTCTGAGTTCGCGATCGCCACTCAAAGACAGTATAGATATAGATAATAGTGATGAATAACTGCTAACGAAATCATGTAGGGGCGGGTTTCATAGGGGATTATTGGGAAAACACATTGATTAGGTAAACCCGCCCCCAATTCTAGAGCGTAGGGGACGGGTTTAGATGAATAACTGAATTGCGTACAAAAGCTTCTGGTGAAACCCGCCCCTACAAATTCGGTGACGTTAATTTCAACCTGACTCCTTCTGACTCAACTTCTTGGCTTTTTCCCTTTCTATTCTTTATGGTTCCACCTAGCATTAAACCGCCAAGTGCGATAAAACCTAATGTGAGGCTAGGTTCAGGGGTGGCTACCGCCGTCGCCACCGCCGACTCCATTTTTTCCGTCGCCACATCGTAGGAATCAAGCGTAATCAATCCAAACCCCAAATTCCAAGAAACTTGATCAACCCATTGCCATTCCCCATCCTTAAACATATCACCATTATAATTCTGTATTCCTACCTCTAAATCTTCGTCTATATACAATATAAAATCACCCTCTTCTAATTGTAATTGACCGGTACTCAAGTCAAATAGGAAGGATGATTGGATTAAGTCCTCAACCTCACTTTCCCACCTGTTGCCCTCATTGTCCCAAATACTGATTCCTCCTACCAATTCCTCTTCAGTTATCCAACCGAAACCTTCTTCGCCTTCGCTCTGTGAGTCAACGCCACTCCACTCCAACTTCACCCACTTGCTGGAGTCAGTACCGTCAGTAAAAGTGGTAACGAACGATGCTGCTTGTGCTCCTTGAGCTAGGAGGGAAAAGGTGGCTCCCAGGGAAACCGTCGCACCAGCGAGTGCTGTTAGGATTTGCTTGCTTATAATTAGAGCTAGAGAAATTATTAAACCGAAAAATGATAACCGCATTGAGTTGATTTGTGCTAATGCTTGTAATTTACCCAAATTTCAGCAATTGTTTGATTATGTAATTGCTCTAGAATGTATTTTTTCTTTTCCATCTAGAGAAACTTTCTTTCAAGAAGTTAGAAAAAACATGAAAACAGGAGGTGAATTTATAGTCGTAGATTTTATTATTAATGATAAAATTTACTACTTTTGGCAAAAGTTCGAGAAACAAGTATTAAATCGCCTAATTACTGATACATACGGTTCAAAAGCAACAAATAAGGTAAAATTTATTTGTTTATAAGAGTATGAAAATATTGGGAAAAATACAGATTTTAAACTAAAAGAAGTAGTTGATATAACTAAAAATATGCAGCCTACATATTCAGTAATCAATAGTTTAATTATTAATAGTTTCAATGATTGGATTACAGCTAAATGGTTAGAGTGTTTTAGTTTATTTGATCTGATTAAATATGAAATTTTAGTGTTCAATTGATTTTAAACTCTTTCCATATATGAGAGGATGCTAGAAAAGCGATCGTTTGTTAAAGGAGATAATAAATATGCCAGAACTTAAGATTAAATGTCAAAATCCAGAATCATTAAAAAACACCATTGAAAACATGATATATGACCGGGTAAAATCCCTGAAATCAGGAATTGCTAAAACAAAAAAAATACTCTTATAATTTGAAGAAAAATATCAGTTATCCACTCAATAATTTCTACTCCGATATGAGAATGACGAATTTGAATAAACTTTAGAATTAGATGAATGGATAGGGGAAGCTTTGATGTTGAAACGACTCGAAGAAAACATAGAAAAACTGGGAGAGATTGAGTTTGTTATTTGAGGATTACTTGCAGCAAATTCACGATTTAATCCTAGCTTGTGAAGTAGTGCAGAATTTTCAGATAATACCCTCTCAACGAAGTGATTTTGAAGGTATGATTCGAGGGGAAATAAAGTTTATAGATAATTCTGTTTTAATGGTGCGATAATTTGTAGATGTGGAATTAACAATAGACCGCGATATGTATTCCTATCAATATATGACTGCCTCAAATAATCTGATTTTCCGCTATAATAATACGAGGCATCATAAAAAGCTAAACTTACCAAATTTTCCCCACCATAAACATGATGGAAGTCAAGAAAATGTTATTTCCTCAAATAGTCCTATTTTGATAGAGGTATTACAGGAAATTGAAAATATTCTCAGGAGGTAAATATGCCAGAAATAAAGATTAGATGCCAACATCCAGAATCATTAAAAATTTTATTAAAAGCAGCAGTAGGAAAAGAATTACCGAAAAATTAATAATTAATAATTAATAATTAAATAATTCGCGCCTTGAAGCCTCCCCTTGGATAGGGGAAAACAAAGACAATATTCCTTATATTCAATTCCCTCGCAGTTTTAACCTTCTTGTAATTATCAAGTTCGCAATTATCCATTATCCATTAATGAAAGTCTTTGTCTGATGGTATTGAACCAACTAAACAAAGATTGCATAAATTTGAGACTAAATATCAGTTATCTACAGAATAATTTCTCAGAAGATATGAAAATGATGAATCTACAGAAACCCTAGAATTAGACGAATGGATTGGAGAATCTTGGATGCTGAAAAATCTCTGTGAAGAAGTAGAAAATTTAAAGGTGGTTGAGTTTGTTAATTAAGGATTGAATATGAAATTAATAGCAACAGAACAAGGTTTATTAATACCGAAAGAATAGTTAGGAGAAAGCCAATAATTTAAGATTATTCAAGAAAATGGGAAAATTATTATCACCAGCATCAAAAAAACACCTTCCATAACCACTCATACTTTTTTTTGCAAACTCTCTTGTTGACAAAACCAATAATGAGTGTTTATATTTATTTTTAGGTAACTTTTGTAATGTTATTATATTTTGGCATGCTTAACTATTGTTCAACAGTTGAAAAAAAAATCATGGGTACTAAACAAGCGTCTTTTTTATTAGGTATCTCTCGTCAACGTTTATTAGTTTTACTAGCTCAAGGAAGAGTTAAAGGAGCCAAAAAAAATGGTAGATTCTGGGAAATTCCAG
>NZ_JAAHGT010000699.1 GCF_010672385.1 Okeania sp. SIO2F4 | reverse complement strand
TGGGGATCGAGTCCGTCAAAAGCTCCAGACATCAGCACTAAACCAAGCCACAACTCATTATCACCCCGAATTGCTGCACAAGCTTGACCAATCTCCGTTGGCTCGACTCCATGTAGACAGCCAAAATATTGCAAAATTTCAATCAGATTCAGAAACTCTTGCCAATGGCGTGCCAACTTATCCTCCAACTCAGTTTGGCGCTCCTCTATTTCCGCTCTCAACATTCCTATCCTTCTCCAACCCTTCAGTATAGTACGAGGGTTCCCCCATTCCTTCACAGGATGTTCCTCGGCTTGTGCTTCGACCTTTGCCAATTTCTGCATTTGTGCTAAAACCTCTGGAGCATCTACTGGCAGTGGTACTACTGGAATTTGTTGAGCTAAAGCAAGAGTTGTTTCATCTCCTTTGCGACATTGCCCCAAACGATATTCCATCTCTCCAGGCAATTCCATGTAGTCTACAGCAACCAGCCGAGGCAAGTCTGCCTGCAAAGCCACCACATCCATTGCTCCTACTACATACCATCGATTATCCCTGCCCAAACACAAAGAATAAGGAGACTGACCAGAACCAGGAACTTTTGCTACTAATACTGCTGGAATAGGTTCGGAAGTAGATTTCTTAGCAGTAGGAACGTGCTTTCCTTTCAAACTAACCACAGTTCCCAATACTGCAAAAGACAAAGATAAAGACATTTCTCTAATCCGAGTTTCCTCTGCCTGCTTTTGCAAAATCTTCAGCAGCCGTTTCTCCTCTTTTGCTTTTTCCCGTAACTTTTCATAACTTGCCAGTAGTTGTTCGAGATTAACCCAATCATTCTCTTCATAAATTCCCAGTTTATTTTCTACAGACGTCAATTCCTCTAACTTTTGTTCAATCTGTTTTCGCTCTGGCAGCAGAGACAGGGTAGACAAATACTGACCAAAACTACGTTCTACTAACTCTTTTGCTTCCTCCAATGTATGAGTTTGTAGTAAATTCAGTACCATACCATAGCTAGGAGTAAACTGGCTCACTAAGGGATCTGCTCCTGAAGTTGCTAAATAAGCCGCCTCTTTAGCACCCTCAAACCTAGTTTGTACAGTTAAAACATAACCCTGAAAATCCATCCCTCGCCGTCCGGCCCTACCTGCCATTTGCAGAAATTCTGATGGTCTGAGGAGTCTGTGTCCATCATCTGTACGTTTTGAGAGACTGGAGATAACCGTTGTCCGGGCTGGCATATTAATTCCTGCCGCTAAGGTTTCTGTGGCAAATA
Source organism: Okeania sp. SIO2F4 (assembly GCF_010672385.1). Taxonomy (GTDB): domain Bacteria; phylum Cyanobacteriota; class Cyanobacteriia; order Cyanobacteriales; family Microcoleaceae; genus Trichodesmium. The sequence goes on along the minus strand of NZ_JAAHGT010000699.1, from coordinate 3,943 downwards.
CTACTTTGATTAAACCTTGCTGAAATAATTCTTCAACTAATCCTTTCCAGACGGGTAACATTCCGGCATGGTGAGCTGCAATTCCTTTAGTGAGAGGTTCTAACTGTTGAGAGCCAGCTAGATCTGGGTTGCGCTTGAGAAATTCTCGAATTAGGGTTTGTAGTTTGGTTGCTTCTGCTTCGTTAATCAAGGTAAGATTGCTGACTTGTGCTACTTCTGTTACTGCACGAGCACATCCCCTACGACTGAATATGAAGTAGATGGCTGGTAACATATCTCGCTCTTTGAGCTGAGACAAGACTGTTGATAAGGTTGGTTCGTGTTGTCTGTCTCTTCTATCTCTATTTGCTTGTCTACTTTTAGGCTTGAGTTGGGGATTGATTCTTGTTTTATTGTTGTTCAGTAGAGGGAATAAGCCTTTATTATTGGAGAAGTTAAATTCTAGGGGGACTGGTCGGAAATCAGAGTAGATGAGTTCGGTTGGTCCATGTACTCTAGTAATCCAATCTGTGAGTTGGTCGCTATTGGCTACTGTAGCGGATAGGGCTAATAGTTGGATTTCTGCCGGGCAGTAAATTATTGATTCTTCCCAGACTGTGCCTCGTTGCCGATCGTTCATGTAGTGGCATTCGTCTAGAACTACTGCTTCTACCTTTTCTAGGGATGTGCCTATTTCTCCAATGGGAGTACCGTAGAGCATATTGCGGAAGATTTCTGTAGTCATTACAAGCACTGGTGCTTCCCGGTTAACAGATGTATCTCCTGTGACTAGCCCTACTGTTTCGGCCCCAAATAGGTTACGGAAGTCCCGCAATTTTTGGTTTGATAGGGCTTTTAGAGGTGTGGTGTAGAATACTCGTCGCCCACGACTTAGGGCACGGTAGATGGCATATTCTCCGATTAAGGTTTTGCCTGAGCCTGTAGGGGCACAAACAACTACTGATTTTCCAGCGTTCAGGGCGACAATCGCTGTTTGTTGGAAGTTGTCTAGTTCAAATGGAAATAAGGTCTTCAGATCCAGCTCTGGGCTGTTCTGGGTTGAGTATGACACTAAGATTTATTTTATTGACTTTACAGAGTTTATGTGATATTATCTAAATCCTGCTTTTCACCAGGGAATATAGACTTTATATTTTTATTTTAACTATATCTTTCAAAGGTTTGAGGTTTGAGGCTAATAGGTGATAAGTTGTGAAGTTATCTCCCGTTAAATCGAAGATTATAACGGGAAGCTCACCAAACAAAGAAGTTTCTTGTTTCACAGGCTGATTAATCTCATAGCCTCCACAAGCATACAAGATGATACCCACCTCGTTTAATGCTTTATTTAATATGTTAATTGCTGCATTCTCATCTCTATCTAAAACTATTTTACATTTAGGACAAGAGTGAGTTCTGACTGACAAAGTTTTAAGTACTTTTTGACCACAATTACTACAGTTTTGTGATGTATTGTGAGGATGTAGGGGCGAATGGCCATTCGCCCCTACTTACATGAACAACGCGTTTGACCGCCACTGCATTCAATATTTCAATAAAAGCACCCCAGGCTACATTGTAAATTGATTTTGAGAGTTTTGTGTTTCTAGCTAAACCTTTAATCTTCAGGTCTTCCACAGCAATTATGTCATATTTTCTAGCCAATTTATGAGCAGTATTGAGCGTGAAAATCTTCTCTTTGTCTAGCAATATGTATTCAATGAATAATTAATAATGAAAGAAGGAAACTAATTATTCACTAATTATTAATTATTAGAAGTTTATTTAGTCAAATTAAACTATTCTAATTATTAATTGTTAATTATTAATTATCAATGTTCCTTTTTCCAGTTCTTTAACCCAATTTCTTTTCTAGATACAATTCTATGCTTTCTCGCACTTATTAGATTGATATTTTCTATATAAATTAAGAACAGGAACACTCTCACCAGCATTAGTAGTCAAAAACTCTTTTAAACCTACATCAATATCTACAGCAGTTTTAATATTATTTGTAGGAATTAAACTAGGTACTGACTTATCTTCCCAGCTAAAACTTATGTAATAACCATCAGCGTCTTGAGTGCGTCTTACATTCTGGGGTTTCCCCAGAATTACGCACTCGCTTTTTTGGTTATAGTTGCAGTTTTGATAACAAACCGATCTGGTATATATCTATGAACTACCACTCGAATAGGACCAAACCTTGTAGTAATTATTTGTTTTCCATCAAATTTAATTACTGATGAGCGGATGATTAACTCTACTAAAACACGCGGGACCTTAAAAACCCTGATTTTTTAAATCTTGGTCGTCCTCTACGTTTACCAGTTTGAGCGGGTATTAGCCTTTCATGTCGGCTCAAGCGCCGAAACGTTTCCAAGCTTTATCTAGTCTTTGTAAGTTAATTTGCTGGACTTCGTATTGAGATTTCTTTGTAGTCAGGAAATAACTGTTTTATCTGTTTAAGTGCTGATTGCTGAAAATAATAATCTGGTCTACTGGAAATCTCGCCAATAGGGCATGAAATTAATGAGCAACTGTCAACTTGACATCTAGTTCTATTCAACCAGTCTAATCGTTGACCAAGAACATAATTCCAATGTCGCTGTAACAATTCTAGCCAATAATCAATTTTGATTGACTGTTCACAAGTAGGCTTAATTTTGTAGCAATGAGTAATTATCATAATTTTATATTACTCTTTAAGTGCTATAATTATATATATCAATCGACACCTTTTTAATTTACTCTCGGCAATTCCCCTGCCGTTATAATCTGCGATTTAACGGCAGGGGAATTGCTGAATCAAGTTGGCTACTCCTCAGACTAAAGTTACTAAGGATTAATTATAAGAAGATATCAACGAAACCCCTGCTGAAGTGATACATCTAAAAATTGTAGGTTACGAGATATTATTAAATAGGACTTGTAACTTTATTATAGAGTCTAACCTATTAGAAATACTGTACTATATAACAGGATGAATCATCTTACTTTGTTTCTACCCTCACTGATAAAGCAAAGAAATATTCTTTGCATACTCCTCAAAAATTCCCTATACAGTCTGCTCAAGTCTAATACTAATAATCAATCAATAATCCTACATATCGGTAATTTATATTAGAGTTGTCGGGAAATAAAAATTGAACAATGCTCAAAAGTTTACTCTATAAGGTTTTCATGATTATGGGGCTGAAAAATGCTATAAACTTTTACTGATAAGGGTTTTAGCCATTTTTTTAGCTTAATTCCCAACAACTCTATTATATAAAATCCGGTTATACAATAATCAAAAAATTACTTCCTCTTAATACAGGTGTTTTATTGAATACTAATTTAAAAATTTATGCTATTTAAATCATTTTTTCTCTTAAATCCTGACTCCTCCACAATACTATAACTAATTACCTAGATTCTATATTAAAGATATTTACATATATATATACAAAAAAAGATGTGAAACCCATTTGATTGTCTAAATAGCTGAATTTGCTTGATATTGCTAATTTCGATATATTTGTATTTTTAAAGTTTCAAGTTGTGAATATTACTAATTTTTCATAAATAATACTAATATTATTGTAAAAAAAAAATTAGACAAGATACTTAGCAACAAGATAGACTTGATTAGTGTTTTCTAAGAAGACAATTCATCCCACAGCAAAATTAATTTAGACGTAGTTTTCTTGATTAAATTACGATAAAATTAACCAACTTTGGAAAAACTCCAAAAAGTAGTTGTGGAAAATCCACGATAATTCAATATTTTTTTACTTTTGATTCCAAAATAATATGTCTACAGAAACTCAAACTCCTAAGATAGTAGTAGTAGGTGCTGGCTGGGCTGGTTTAGGAGCCACTCACCACCTAGCCAAAAATGACTATGATGTTACACTTCTAGAAGGGAGCGACTGATGAGACTCGCTGGTGAAAATCGACGCCTGACCAAGCAATCAAACGT
>NZ_JAAHGT010000698.1 GCF_010672385.1 Okeania sp. SIO2F4 | reverse complement strand
CTCTAGGGCGAGAGGAATTAATTATATTCTTATACTCAGTTTGCCATTGTTGATAATTATTAGGTATCTCTGAAGAACCCGGAATTTGAGTGTCTAATTGCCTCAAATTCTTGAAGTAATTTCCTACTTTTGTTACCAGTGTAATATTAATAGGAAATCCTTGGTAAAAATCCCCTTCCCTGAAGTTGAAAATAATTTGTCTTGTGACTTTCATTGTGGCTACTTAAAAACTAAACAACGAATTTCTCAGTTACAGATTCATTATCAAAAGAAACTTGAACAGTGAACTCTTTTCCAGGATATTCAGAAAATTCTAACTGAATCAAATCATCAGCTTCTCTAGCTATTACTTCAGCCTCATCTGATTCAAGAATTACTTTTAGTTTTAAACCACGAGGTAAACTCTTTGATTCTCCCATGGGCACAACTTGAATCAGAACTCCTTTTTCTTCCTCTGTTTCTGTCCAAAGACTCACGACTAAAGCTACTTGTTGACGATTTACTAATAGTCCTAAATTAATCTTTTTAGCTCGTTCAATTTTTTCCTCCTTTTCAGCTCGTTCGGTTTGTCCCCCTCTTATTGTTTGAAAGCCTTTAAATGCTAATCTTTTAGGAATTAATAGTGCTTCAAGAGGTAACCAAAGCTCATCAAAAATGCCCCGAACCCAATTGTCTAAATTCACTAAAGACTCTGTTTTAGGTGCTGGTGAGATAGCATCAATTAAATCATCAAGGGAAAGTAACTGACTAATTTGGAGAACTTCTGCTACGGGAGCTTTAGCAAATCCTAAAATCTCCACTCGATCCCAAATATTTCTGAACTGAACAGCAAGATAACCAATTCGATCTTCCATTACTTCTGGAGGCAGAAGTAAAGTAGTTTCTCCAACTAACACAGGACGACATTCCAAAGTGCCAATCTCAGGAATAACTAAATCAGCAACATTCCATCGATTTCTGAGAATTGGGTTCCAGCAATCACTTTGGCTTAAATCTGTTTCAATAACTAGCCATTTAAGATATCTGTGAACTGCATAAACAGCTAACGTATTCAAATAAACCTGTTTACTTTTTTCATTTGTAGCTTGCTCGGTTGCGAATTCACCTGCCAAGCGATGAGCTTCAATACCGAGAGGAATTTCTAAGTTTTTCATTTCTGTGTGTGTCATTATTATTCATCTTTGGAGTATCCTAACTCTTCCAATATTTGTTGCAAGAGTTGTTGACATTTTTTTCTTTTCCAGAAAGCTTGGAGATTATTGTAATTAATACCTAACTCTCTGCTGATTTTAGTCTTCTTATCTGGCGGGTATTGAAAAAGTAACCTTTGGCAAAGGAACTGACAGTTACAATTAGGATGCTGGCGAGGATGGCAACTTTTAAGTCTACCTTCTGGATCTTCTTCCACATAACGTTCAAGTTGTTCAATAATTTTCTGAATTCTTTGCCTTTGGCATTTCTCAATGTAACACTCAAACCCATCACCAGTAGGAATATAAAAACCTTTAACTGAAAGTTGATCTAGCAGTTTTAAAGGATTTTCCGAATCATCGTTAATGGGAACATCTAAACTCACCATATCGTGGTCTTGCTGTGCTTGCTCAACATATAAATCTCTCATTCTCCAATAGATATAACTGTTGATCCATTTCCGCAAGCTTGTTCTAAGTGGCAAATTTGGTTGTTTAGGTTGAAATTTACAGATATTTTGGCTTACCCACAGCAAAGTTTGGTCTAAAGCTTCCAGATAAAGGGGATGAGAATATTTGTAGAGTCCTGGTAACTGCGACAATTCATGCAATAGTCGATTAACATCCTTTCGTCGCTGTGCACTCTGAAGGTTAGGATTATTACATATCCTAGTAATAAGTTCTTGCAATTGTTCATTTGTCATGGTCATCTTTTTTTGATAATAGGTATAGATTATCTTTGACTTTTTTATTCCTCAAATATTTAGTTGACAATAAAATTACTAAAATAGATTAGTTAATGATTTTGCACTAACCAGTAAAGAATATCTGAACCTTGCAAGTTTTTGATTTGATCTTGTTACTAGGATAGAAATTTCATACCATTTTAAGCAATCATTTTGCATTTCAGATGTTCCCTTTTCTATAACTAATAAACTATATTATTGAGACTCCGCTGGAAACGAGGATACTCGTTAGGGAGTTTGCTCAACTTTGACTTAATTTGATTTTGGCAAGGACTTTTGCAAGTTCCACCCCAAACCTGCCAATCATAGGAATAAAACCTGAAACCGCTTTGACTGTTACGTTGTAAATAAAGTCCGACACGAATATTAGGATCTTTCAGGGGCCACTTTCTGGGAATTTTTCCATAAAGATTGAGCTTAATGCGTTGATTACTGAGAACTTCAACTGAAATCTTCCGCCACCGAACTTTATCAGAGTATCCCTTGGCAATACCTAATATTTGTGATTCTGACCTGTATAATCGTGAAGATACATATTCAGGACTTAGATAACCTTGAGCAATTTCAATAGTTTTTGATGTATTGAATTGTTCTTGATTTAGAGATGACAGAGAGCTTAGAGTCGGAACATTAGCAAAAGCGAAAGTCGGTAAGGTAAGTCCTAAGAAGATAGAACCAATAATGGCCTTTATGTTCATAATCCTCATCGATACTTAAATTTGGAAACTGGCTAGAACTAGCCTCATTGACTTAACAGCTCTATGGAAAAAAATTGTGCAAAATCCGATCTAAATAATTTCAATGTCAGTAATAATGAGACATACAGTGCATCTCCAGGAGAATTGAGCATGGGAGATGGGCCTTTGCTAACCTAGAGGAGACCATTAATTGGCCTAATCACACTAGAGATAATTAAATATCCTCAATGTGGCCATGTATTAATATGTGATTTCTACCAGTAGTTCAGTTTTAATAGGCGATCGCTTTCCTAATGAGAAGCTAGAAAGAGCGATCGCGCTAGACGCCACAGTGATGCTAGGAGTATAGATTCCTCCTGTTCCATAACTCAATATAGAATAGCTTCTAATTTTAAGGAGAGTTACTACTTGTTAATTACATACCAGTAGACAAACTTCATATTGAGCTTATTTAAGTAATTTTATGATTTGAGCTTATCTTATTCAAATAATATTATTAACTCTCTGTAGAGTAAATTAGTCAAAGTTTTACCATCAATTGCTATTATTTCTCCTCCAACGGCGATCGCCATTTAGCTGACCTCCAACCAAAAACACACTAACCCCACCAACCACCAAAACCAAAATAGAAGGCACCAACGGCATCACAAAACCCTGCCCCAAAAACATCAAACCCACCCAATATAAAACCACAACATTTCCTCCCATAAACAACAATAAAACAAACACGCGACGACAATACCAACCCAATACCCCACCCACACCACACCAACCAAAAATCCACAACCACTCCACCCACCCACTCCAAAACCTAATTAAAGGTCTACCATCCAAAACCGCACTAATAATTTGACTAACCTGATGCGCGTGTAAAACAATTCCAGGCATTTCCTTCTCAGAAACAGGTTGACTATAACTATAAGGAGTATAAAAATTATCGCCAGCATTAGGGTCTGTGTTACCAATAAGAATAATTTTATCTCTCACTAAAGCATCATCAAAATTATCAGACAAAACATCCGAAATACTAATATAATTTGCCACCTTATTAGCATTTCTATAATTAAGTAAAACTTGAAATCCACCAAGATCAACTTTTTGATAAAAACCTTCTCTTTCCCCAATACCTTGAAAAACAACATCACCAATTTTAAAATTTCCTATGGTAGGATATTCCTTTTGAATTTCTAAGGTATTAATTCCTTTAGTTTCCAAATAATTAACAGCAACTCTAGCACTTAATGAATATGCTGTTTGACAAAGGTCTTTTGCCTCTTTAGCCATAAACATTAAATGGCGACGAATAACATCAACTTGAGCATTATCAACAATAACAGTAGTAAAACCTAAACGTTCTTCAGGCACTCCTTTAGGAGGTACAGTACCAGGTTGATTTTTGCTATATCCACTCGTGCTACAAACAGCAACTATTTTTTGATTATTACTCAAAACTTCTAACAATTTTCTATAACCAGATACAGAAGGAAAAGGTGTATCTAGCCAAAAATCTAAACCAATAATTGCAGGTTGATAACGTTCTAATTTATTTATTACTTTTACAAAAGTTTCATCAGTAAAATTCTTACCAAGACCATACTTATTAATATCTTGCGCCGTAGCTTCAACAATTAAAATATTAGGATCTGGTGGCTCTGAAGGTCGCCATCGCATCAAGCGGTCATACTCATTTAACTCTAACGGTTGTAGCCAACCTAAACTTCTCAAACTAACAACTCCCGCCCCTACACAACCAGCAACAATTAAACTCATTCCCAAATTTTTGGGCTTAGGTTTATCCAGATTAGTTGCTAAACCAGGCAACTTTTCTTCCACCCAATCTTGATTAAAAATTGTCCGATAAATTTTATTAAAAATCACTAACTTATCCTGTTTTTTAATAACTATCCCAGACAACCGCAGAGCCATTTCAACCGGACTATTATTAGCCTTAACTTCCCCCTGAAAAAGAATTTTTTGATATAGCCTCAGTAATTGAAGTGCAAATTGACTATGATTAATCAAATAATCGTGCATATATTTTAAATGAGTCGGATTATCTTTCTCCTGCCAATAAGTCAAAATATGTTCCTCTACCAACTTATCAACATCTGGTTGATCATCATCGGCATAATCAACAATAATTTGACAAATTTTCTGAGTTAAAAAAGGTTGCCCTCCACTCCAATCAAAAACTTTTTGTAAAACAACATCTGGCTCTTTCACAACTTCAACTAATCCCTTAGTTAAAACTTTTCCATCTTCAAAAGTTAACTCAGTTAATTCAATAGGATAACCAATATTAAAAGGAGTATGTTCTCCATCTCTAATTAAATCCTCTGGAGTCGCCACCCCAAAAAAACAAAAAGTCAACCGACAATAATCAACATTTTCATCATCAGCTCGACGATTATAACAAGAACGAATAAAAGCTAAAAATTCATTTTTAAAGGGTAAATTTACCAAAACATCAATTTCATCTAGAAAAATATATATATTTTGATTCGGAAAATTAACAAACAAAATTTCTTCAATAAACAGAGCCAAACGTTGGATATTTGTCATATTTTGA
>NZ_JAAHGT010000697.1 GCF_010672385.1 Okeania sp. SIO2F4 | reverse complement strand
ATTAGTTGCTCTATCTACAAATAAGCCTGGTGTTAAACCTATGCTGATTAACGGGAAGCCACTAAAAAGTGTCAATCAACTATATAACAAGCGAAAAGCCAAGTACCAAAGTGTTCTTTCTGGCCAGAAAAAAACTAGCCGTAAAATTGAAGCTTTAACCTATCACCGAAATCGTTTTGTCGAGAATTATCTGCATAACACCAGTAAATTAGTAGTTGAGTATTTAACCACAAATAATATTGGCACTGTAGTCATTGGCAAAAATGATAATTGGAAACAAGGTGCAAATATCGGCAAAAAAAACAACCAAAATTTCACTCAAATACCTCACTATAAGTTAATTCAACAGATAACTTATAAATGTCAACTGGTTGGTATCAAAGTTATTGAAACCGAAGAAAGTTACACAAGTAAAACATCTGCTATTGACCTAGAAAAACCAATATGCCATGAAAACTATGTGGGCAAGCGAGTCAAACGTGGTTTATTTTTGAGTGCAACTGGTAAAGTGATTAACGCCGATATCAATGGTAGTCTTCAAATAATTAGAAAGAAATTCCCAGAGGTATTTACTGCCGAGGGAATAGTGAGCTGTGCCGTACAGCCTGTATTGGTTAATCCAATATCAAGATAAAAGCTCAGATCGATTTTCTACAGTTTTTTTCGTACGGTTAGCTCTTGAATATTTTGAAATTAATGCTTGTATGGTGTTACTTGATATATATTGAAATTGAAGTAGTTGTACAACAACAATCCAAAAGGAGATGTCGTGAGATTAATCATCACATTCTTATTATGTTTTTTCCTACTTGGACAAAATCCAGCTTTCGCATTCTACAAAGCTAGTGGGGATTTCACAATTAATAGTTGTCAAGCTTACACAAGCTTCAGAAAGCAAACTGAACCTGTCACTCTTGAAGCAGGAAAAGTTTACCAAGTCTTAGGACTCAACAAAGAATCTGGAGACTACATTTATATAAAAGTAGATGGACAAAGTAAATGGGTAAATAAAGACTGTGGTCAATTTAATCCTAGTGGGAAAAGTAGCGATGAAAAAATAAGTAAAACAGAAGGAAACAAGACTGGGGAAAATTGTCCTGATGAAGGTTGTGCAGAGAAATATGTACTTGCTATTAGCTGGCAACCTAGTTTTTGTCAGACAAAGCAAAGCAAACCTGAATGTATCTCCCAAACAGAAGACCGCTATGATGCGACTAACTTTACTTTACATGGTTTGTGGCCTGACAAACTTGCCTATTGTGGAGTTTCTTATGAAGATATAAATGATTCTAAGCAGAGAGACTGGGATGATTTACCGCCCCTAAATTTGGATGAAGAGACTACCTCTGAATTAGATATAGTGATGCCTGGTAAGCAGTCTTACTTACATCGCCACGAGTGGATTAAACATGGTACTTGCGATGGTCGAGATGAGGATACTTACTACGATGTTTCTATAGATTTATTGAATGAAGTTAATGCTTCGGAAGTACAGGACTTATTTGAAGAAAATATTGGTAAAACTATTACTCAGTCTCAAATTGAAGCAGCTTTTGATAATTCGTTTGGAGAAGGTGCAGGTGAAAGTGTGAGAATTAGATGTAAGGATGGGTTGATTAGTGAACTTCAAATTAAAATGCGCAGACCTCTAGTTGGGGAAAAGTTGGCAGATGTTTTAGTGCCGAGAAGTAGAAGATCTTGCAAAAGTGGAATTGTAGATGCTGTAGGATTTTAGAATTTGTTTGAAAAAAACCTAACCCCCCTGCCCCCCTTCCCTGCAAAGGAAGGGGGGAGTATTTCTCCCCTCTCCTTGCAGGAGAGGGGTTGTGGGAGAGGTCTTCATTGACTCAAATTTACCGACATTTTCAAGCTAGATGTACTACTAGAAACCTAAACTAGGAGAAGGTTTGTGTTATATATAATCTAGCTGAAAAGTCGTCATTGCGATGATAGGAAGCAATCTCCCGTCACCCCTGAGATTGCTTCCTTACACTCCGTTCCAGTCGCAATGACTTTATAGTTAGTATTTATCCGGGCATAATGTTAGATATCCCAAAAGAATATATATCTGAAATAATAAACCCGGTTTCTCTCCTACTTTTTGATTTGAGAATGAAAGCTTTTGTTACTGGTGCAAGTGGTTTTATTGGGGCGAATTTAGTGCGGTTTTTATTACAGCAGGGTTATGCTGTTCGATCGCTGGTTCGCCCCACGAGTTGTCTTGATAATCTTCAGAGTTTGGATATAGAAGTTGTAGTGGGAGACTTAAATGACTCTCACTTGTCTGAGTTAATGGAGGGGTGTCAAGTTTTATTTCATGTAGCTGCTCATTATTCTTTGTGGCAAAAAGATAGAGAGTTGCTTTACAAAAATAATGTGTTGGGTACGCGCAATGTTTTGGCAGCAGCGCGAGAAGCAAAAATTGAGCGGACGGTTTATACAAGTTCTGTTGCTGCTATTGGGGTGGGAGTTTCTGGGAAAGTTGTAGATGAAACTTATCAGTCTCCTCTGGAAAAGTTGGTAGGGGATTATAAAAAGTCTAAGTTTTTGGCGGAACAAGAAGCAGTGAGAGCGTTTAATCTCGGTCAAGATGTGGTAATTGTTAATCCTACTGCTCCTGTTGGTGCTTGGGATATTAAACCTACTCCCACTGGTGATATTATAGTCCGATTTTTGCGTCGGCAAATGCCTGCTTATGTAGATACTGGTTTAAATATTATAGATGTGCAGGATGTAGCGTGGGGTCATTTGTTGGCTTTGGAAAGGGGGAAAAGTGGCGATCGCTATATTTTAGGTAATCAAAATTTGACACTGAAGGAATTACTCGATCTATTGGCGGAAATTACAGGTTTACCTGCTCCGAGACAAACTATTCCGGTATGGTTACCTTTGGGTGTTGCGTGGGTTGATGAAAAAATTCTTGCACCTTTGGGAAAACAACCTTTTGTGCCTTTGGATGGGGTGCGGATGTCTCAACAAAAGATGTTTTATGATGCTTCTAAGGCGATGAAAGAATTAGGTTTGCCTCAGTCTTCAATTAGAGTTGCGCTTCAGAATGCTGTTAATTGGTTTCGGGTTATGTAGCTTTTTGCATATCTAACAACTTTAGTAATGTTATCTGACAAATCAGGATTATAAGCTACTATTCGACAATAGTTATAGCTGTTTCCGGGCATTATGAAGTATATATGTGGAGCAAGTGCGACAGCTATATCGCTCTATTTTCCAAAATTGATGTTTTATTCATTTATTGGACAATAGTTACAGCAATTTTTGCACATTATATTATGAAGTATAGAACCCCTGAGTGTATCTCCAGAAAATAGGTCCTGGTGGAGAAGTAATTGATAGTTTATGGGTAATAATTGATTTGATGATTGGATGAGTGGGAGATATCTAATACACCCCATCTCCCCATCACCCCATCTTCCCAGCTCCCCATCACCCTCTCTACTTTTAAATAGATCCGTTCAGGGGTTCTATATATGCGGAGCAAGTACGGTAGCTATATACTTTCATGCAACAAAGCCACTTTTCAATTAATCTTTTATTGTTCTCTAAGTATCATAATTATAATTCTTGAATTATTGACTTTTAAAATTATGCCAGATTCTACGGAAAACTCAAAGCAAATGGTAGGTGACCAACCTACAACAGAAGATATACTTGGTTTTACTCCTTATGTCGTAGCAATGGCTGAGTTTTTAACTAATAAAGATACTAAACCGCCACTAACTATTTCTATCGAAGGTGAATGGGGTAGTGGTAAATCTTCTTTTATGAAACAACTTGAAACAGAGGTTAAAAGTAAGTCTAAAGAATTACATGAAGAAAATTTAAGAAAAATCAAACAAAAGGATAAATTTTTTAGATTCTTGAAACCCAAGTTTTGGAAATTGATATTCAAGCAGGAAGCCAAAACAATTTGGTTTAATGCTTGGCGACATGAAAAATCTGAATCACTTTGGGCTGCTTTTACTCTATCTTTTTTAGATCAATTGTCTAATAATCGCAATTTCTCCGATTTTGTAATTAATATTTTTTTATGGTTTGAAGCTCTTCATTTATCGTTTGAAATTCATAGGAAAACCGTTAAAAGCAATTCAAGCCTTAATAAAATTTGCTTTGATTACTTATACTATTGTAATTATTATAGTTGTGTCTTGGAATCTTTGGTTGGAGAGAATTCCTCAATTATCTAAAATTTTCGCAGACATTGTTAAAACGGATTCAAATCTCAATGGTTGGTTCAATATTCTTTTTAGCGGTGGCTTGATTGGGGGTTCCCTTTTGGCAATAAGAAATCTTTTGGGAATAATAGGAGACTTAATTGGCAGCCCGAAAATAGATTTTACTCAATATTTTCAGCATCCTAATTATGAAGAACAAGTTGCTTTTATTGAAAAGTTTCACGAGGATTTTTCTAAAATTGTTAATTCTTATATCGGTGAAAACCAGAAAGTTTATGTTTTTATTGATGATCTTGACCGTTGTGCATTAGATAAATCTGCCGACTTATTGCAAGCTCTAAATATGATGATTTATAATGACCCAAATATAATTTTTATTTTGGGTATGGATCGGGAAAAGATAGCAGCAGCAATAACTTTTAAACAAAGAGATGTTCTTCCTTTTTTAGCTTCAGCGATCGCCAAAAATAAAACAGAAGAAAATGAAGATGAGAAGTTGAGCAAAAAGGTTGATTATGGTTTTAGTTTTCTCGAAAAGTTTGTACAATTATCTTTCTCAGTTCCTACAGCTTCTCAAAATAATTTAGATAGTTTTGTTGAAAAAATATTAGAAACTCAGGCAGAAACCAAAGCTTCTCCAGAAAAACAAGAAAAATACTTTTTTTGGATTCCTCATAGCTTAATTGCTAAAGCATTTGATTGTTCCGCAAGATTTAAAGATGTAAAAAATTTACTTCAAGAACTGAGAAAAATATTTGATGTAAAACATTTACTTCAAGAATTGATAAAAAGAGGGATTGTTACTTATTTTTGGTATTATTTTTATTTGTTGGCGATCGCTAAACTATTGAATGAAAAATATTTCAGGTTATTCAGCTTTTACTTTCATACTTTGATTCAGCAATGGTATTATTTTTATTTGTTAGCGATCGCTAAACTATTGAATGAAAAATATTTGAGATTATTCAGCTTTTATTTTCATACTTTGATTCAGCAACGTCATTTATCAAAAGAAAAAGAAGCGGAAA
>NZ_JAAHGT010000696.1 GCF_010672385.1 Okeania sp. SIO2F4 | reverse complement strand
TTTTTAAATACTCTTGAATTTGCTCTAAACTTAAGGGCTGTAAATATATAGCTGCTTGAAATTTTAACTGACTTGAAAGAGCTTCATAATCACGAATCCGGCTACACACTACTATTTCTGTTTGTCCGTATTCTTGACAAAATTTATTCAAAGCATCTACACAATTTTCTCGTATATCTCTACTAACTTCATCTAAACCATCAAGTAGTAAAAGTAACCTTTGTTCTTGTATCCAAGCTTTACCAATTTGTTGAGAAACTTGATATTTAGTATGTAATTCCAGAACTAACCAATCAGCGATCGTTTGTTTTTTTCCCTCCCAAGAAGACAAATTAAAAACAACAGGTATGGGTTGAGTTAAATCGGCTTCAGTTCTATTAATCAAGTCTCGCGCTAATTCTAATAAAGTTGTAGTTTTTCCTGAACCAGGTTCACCCAAAATTAATAAAGTTCGACCTGCACCTAACTCATCAAATTTATCAATAATTCGAGTGCCTGGCGGTAATTCTTGTTGCGGATTTCCTAAGTCTTCCCACAGTAAACCCCAAGGACGATTTACCGCATTTTTTCGTTCTTCTAATCCTAATTCAATTAATACTTTGCCATGCAAGGAAGTTTCTAAAACTCCTTTCACCCAATAATTTTTCACCTTGTTCAACAATATCTGGCAGTTCCGATATTCCTGCCGATTCATTGATAAATTAGCATCGGACTTTAGAGGAGAATTATTATCTTTTACTTTCTCTACTTCTACCAAAACATTATTAATCCAATTTCGACTAAAAATTGTTTCGTAGATACGGTTATAAACTTTTAATTTGCCTCGCTGCTGTACGATCGCTCCAGTTAATCTTAATTCTAATTGCTCTGAATTTTGATGAACTTTTACTCCTTTTGTCTGCAAAATTTTTTGATATAGCAATAATAATCTATGGCTTCGCTCGCTTAATAAAAGGCGGTCGCGAATCGTTCGTAAATGTTGTGGTTCATCCTGACTTTCCCAATTATTTATGATGAGAGTTTTTACTAAATCTTCCACCCATTCTTTTTCCTTACCAGTGGGTATAAAAGACTCAGCTCTTAGAGCAAGTTGACACAGTTTTTGAGTCAGAAAAGGTTGCCCCCCAGTCCAATTTAATATCGCTTGTAATACTGCTTGAGGATTAGTAGATTTTGTAGCTAATCCTGTGACTAAAGGTTGAGCTTCTGTGAAAGTAAAACCAGTTAATTCAATTCCACGACCAATATTAAACGGACTCCGCAGTTTATCTTGAATTAAATCAGAAGGAGTTGCTACACCAAAAAAAGAAAAAGTTAGACGCTTATATTCTTGATTTTGTGCCCTTTTATCATAACAAGAGCGAATGACTGTAAAAAAATCATCCACTTGAAATTTTAAACTGAGAATACTATCAATTTCATCGATAAAAATTATAATCTTTTGGGGGATTAACTTAAGGATAATTGATTGAATAAATTTACTAAAACGCTGCCCATAAGATAAATTATTATGCTCAAACCACCAAGTTGTTAAATCGAAGCTATTGTATAAATCTAAACTACTAACAATACTATCAATTACACTTGCGTACCACTGTTCAGGAGTAATATCTAAATTACCAATTGCACTTAGATCGATACCAGCACAAACAATTCCTTCTGTTTGTAAAACTTCCATAGTTTGTATTCTTAAACTAGACTTACCCATCTGTCTAGAATTAAGAACATAACAAAATTCTCCTACTTTTAATCCACGATATAATTCTATATCTGCTTGACGTTTGATATAGGTGGGAGAGTCAACTGCTAAACATCCACCGACTTGATATTGATAATTTGTCATTTCAGTTATAGCGCTAGGGAATAGGGAATAGGGAATAGAGAATAGTAGACTGTTCAAGGGTTTTTCGCATAGGGAAAAGCTCCCCTAACAGGATTTATAAATTACCAAAATTAGTCATAAATTATTTTTTACCTTTTAACTTTTGAGTTGTGCGCAGTGCTATATATTTCTAATACCAATTTGAAAAAAGAGTGCTATACTTAGGTTAAATTTCAATTATTAAGTCAGGACTTACGCAAGGGTACTATATATAGAGTGCAAAAACTATAACGTTATAGTTTTTGACACTACATACATGGTCTCTGCGTAAGTCCTATAAGTAATTAACACAGGCGAAATAATTTTTTTGTAATTATTAGCAATTTATTATTAATTAGGGTTTACCGATTAAATATCAAAAGATTGGCAACTCGAAGGTATTGAGGATTTTAGGTGATGAAAAAATACCAGTTTTTGGGTGAAAAAAGCTGAAAAACTGAAGATTTTGGGGTAAAGGGAGACAGAAAAATTGGCGTTGCATATTTGCGCATGGGAATTAGTGTGGGGAGTGTGGGGAGTGTGGGGAGTGTGGGGAGTGTTGGGTCTTTTGCCTCCTGGAATTATAGCCTTAGAGAAAGAGGGAGTAAAAGATGGAATTTACCTTTTGTGCAAAGATTCATCCCTTGGTTCAGCAACGCCGAAAAATTAAGGGGCTATTTTTCGACCACCTCTTCATATAACTCCTAGTTCCTCTTGAGTTTTAACTACTCCCTACTCCCTACTCACTACTCCCTACTCCCAGCATCAGACTTTTGAGCGCAAACCCTAATTATTCATATTTTTAGTTCTCTGTAGGGGCGGTTCGCGAACCACCCCTACTTATCACCCTTGTTATAATACCAAGCGTGATAAATGTTTGTTACAAATGGTAGAAGTAAGCAAGAAGGAAAAAGCAAGAAGGAAGAAGGAGTAAATATTGAAAAAAAGGGGAAAATGATAGATATAACTATCTTACCTTTTCGTAGCATTCTTTTTTCAAAGTGGTATAAGTAGGTGAGAATAAGTAAATGCAATTAAGGCAGGGCAGGTTTTGACGCTTAAATTTCTGAGATAGTAAAACTTTTGGCTAAACTCCCTCTACAATTTTTCTTTTACGTTTAATTAGACCTTGCTGATTAAATCTAAAACCATTGACAGATAAAGGTAAGTGCCTTTTTAGGTCTTGAAAAAGTACAAGGTTTTCGTTCTAAAAATCTCAAAAAGTTAGGATTTTGGGTTGACGCTCTTGCTGAAAAATCAAGGGATGATTTTTCCTCCTGCCTACTCTAAATTTCCCATTTCTCCTGTCTCCTGTCTCCTGTCTCCTGTCTCCTCCCCTCACCCATAAGACTTTTTCAGCAAACCCTACTTACTTCTCAAACACCTCTGCCAAAAGTGGCGACACATTATTATTCAACTTACCTGCTCGAATAAACTCAGCATAAGTATCCGCCTCAATATCTACCAACTCTTCCCGCAATAACTCCATATCCAACGTCACTAACTGAGAATGTTCCGCCTGCATTTCATCAATTTTCTCCTGCAACTTCTTTAACTCCCCTTGCAAAAATTCCGCCTGAGAACGATAATATTCTGGGTCAATTTCCTGGCGCCTTACCAACTCAGAAACATGATTAAGTACCCGCTTTAAAGCTACACGACGAGCGATCGCCTCCATATATTCTTGACGTAGCGGTTGGTCGCCAATTAAACCTAATATTTCTAACATTGACTGAGTGGTTAAACCTTGCACTAACAATGTAAACAATACCACCCCAAATACAACTGCTGTAATTTCATCTCGTCCAGGCAAAATTACAGGTACACTCAAAACCAGAGCAATAGAAACTGAACCTCGTAAACCTCCCCACCAAAGCAAAGTCTGTTCTCTTAAACCAATATTTGAGTTAGCTACCAAATTACTCAAAGCACTCAAACCATAAACCGAAATTGCTCTTGCAATAACCACCGCTCCAATAGCAACTCCTATCAATACTATATTATCTGCCAAAATTGTATATTGAATTTGGTCACCTATTAACAAAAATACTATGGAGTTAACAAAAAACGCCACAAACTCCCAAAATTCACTAACTATTAACCGAGTGCGTGGGTTCATCCCAATGCGGGAACCAAAATTACCTAAAATTAAACCAACACTCACAACCCCAATCACTCCCGAACCTCCAAATTTTTCCGTAATTATATAAGTTCCATAAGCAGAAACAAGAGTTAGCGACTGTTCCACCAAAGGTAGATCGAAACGTTGAGTGAGGTAGGAAATGCCAAAACCAACCAACGAACCAATACCAATACCAATACCAACAAAACTGAGAAAAGTTAATAAAGATTCTGAAATCGAAAATTTCTCAACTGTTCCTAATGGAATTCCTACTAACAATGTAAAAGCAACAACTGCCACCCCATCATTAAATAAACTTTCTCCTTCCATCAGAGTGCGTAACCGTTTACTTGCTCCTAATTCTTTTAATAAAGCAACAACAGAAATAGGGTCTGTTGCTGATAAACTAGCTCCCACCAAAAAGGCGATCGCTAAAGGAATGCCAGTGAAAAGATTCAAACCATAAGCAATACCAACCACAGAAATAATTACACCAACAATTGCAAAAAATCCTACCGGAACTAAGTCTCGTTTTAAGTCTCGCCAGTTTAAATTCCAAGCAGCTTCAAATAATAGAGGAGGCAAGAAAATTTCCAGGATTAATTCAGGAGATAAATTGACTAATCTTACATCAACAAATGCCAGAATTAATCCCACAATTACTAATAATAATGTAAAAGGAATTCGACGGAACAAACTAAAAACCCGTGAGAGAGTAGCTACACTCAGAGAAACAGAAAGAACTAATAGAAATTGTTCTAAGTTTTGCTCAATAACTGTTTCAGTTACCGCAGCTTCTACTGCCATAAATATACTCCTAAATTCAAATAAAATTATCAGCATTTCCTGCGGAATGCGGAGCTAAAAGCTGTCAGCTATTAGCTATCAGCATCGATCGCTCTAATAGACATAGGCGTGATAATTAAAAATAAAATCAATTATCGTCCATAAATCATTAATTCTTTCCCTCTACTCCCGTATGGGCGATTCGCGAATCGCCCCTACTCCCTACTCCCTCTTTTCCACCAGAGGTCTAATATTCTGATGTTATTTAAAATCTTTATCTCAACGTTGGCCCTTGACCCGCGATCTCCTGACAAGGGAGCGTCGCATGGGAAAACCAATCAATGTTGCGGTTTTTCCAAAGCGTGTGCTATTGTACTTAGAGGCTGCTGGGCTAGCAGTGTCAGCGCCAGTCGCTCATGGGGGAGACCCCCAAGACCGCGCTGGCTTGTCTG
>NZ_JAAHGT010000695.1 GCF_010672385.1 Okeania sp. SIO2F4 | reverse complement strand
GAAGCAATTAAGTCTGGCTTTAATTTCTTAGCAAATTCTTCAAATTCGTAGCCACTAACGTCATCGTAGATTAGAGTACCTTCTTGAGCATATTCAGCAGTACGCTTGTAGTCATCACCGTGACCGAACTCATAACCTGTACCGATAACTTCCATTCCTAAATCATCGAAAGCAGGAATAACGTGACGTGGACGTAAACCACCAACCATCATCATTACTTTCTTGCCTTCTAAACGAGGACGATACTTAGCAATTACTGCATCAGCTTGTTCTTGATACCGAGCAATTACTTTCTCTGTGTTTTCCTTGATTGTATCGTCGAAGTAAGAAGCAATCTTCCGCAGAGACTTAGCGATTTGAGTAGGACCAAAGAAGTTGAATTCAGTCCAGGGTATACCATACTCCTCTTCCATGTAACGGCAGATGTAGTTCATGGAGCGGTAGCAGTGGATGAGGTTCAGGTTCACCCTAGGAGCCATGAATACTTCGTTATAAGTACCATCACCTGTTGCTTGGCTAACAACTCTTAAGCCAATTTCATCTAATAATAAACGAGAACTCCAACCGTCACCACCGATGTTGTAATCAGCGATTAAGGATACGTCATAAGGAGTAGTTTCAAAGCCGATATCTTCGTTAGTGATCTTTGCAGATGGCTCGTATACCCAGTCACGCACTGTGTCGTTAGCAATGTGGTGACCTAAAGACTGAGAAACACCACGGAAACCTTCGCAACGTACTGGTACAACTGGCTTATTTAGTTCTTTAGCAGCTTTCTTAGCTACTGCTTCAATGTCATCACCAATTAGACCCACTGGGCATTCAGATTCAATTGTGATACCAGCATTCAGAGGGAATAAATCTTCGATTTCGTTCATGATTTTGGCGAGTTTCTTATCTCCACCAAAAACGATATCTCTTTCTTGGAAATCAGAGGTGAATTGCATTGTACCGAAAGTATCAACACCAGTTACACCGTTATAGTAGTTACGACGACCTGCCCAAGAGTAGTAACCGCAACCAACTGGACCGTGACTGATGTGAACCATGTCCTTAACAGGACCCCAAACAACCCCTTTTGCTCCAGCAAAAGCACAACCACGAGTTGTCATTACACCAGGAACTGATTTAACATTAGACTTAACGCCACAGTCAGATCCTTCTTCTAAAACATTGAGGTGCTTTTTCCGTCTCTTAGCAGCTTTTTCAGGATAAGCGTCTAATACCTCTTGAATTAACTGTTTATTCTGTTCGATTTTTTCAGATGCCATGTTACATATCTCCTTTTGGATATTGGAAGATTTTAGTGTTTGAGTTTTGTATTAGTGGAGGCAGGTGCTTTTTTATTATCTGCAAAACCTGCCCCTACAAAATTGATTAATACAAGACTCACCACTCAATATTTGTGTTGTGAGATGGGGTGTGATTAGCACACCCCTACTATTGTGCTAGAATATTTTAAGCTTATTTAGCTGTTTTTAAAGCTGCATCTTGCTCTGCAATTTGCTTCTGACGATCTTCTTCGTCACCTAATAGACCGAATTCAATTAACAACTCTTCTAATTCATCCATTTCTAGAGGAGTAGGAATAGTTAGTTTGTCGTTGTTGATAATCTTCTCAGCTAATGTATTGTACTCTTGAGCTTGGTTATCCTCTGGAGCATACTGTTCAACAGTCATACGACGGATTTCAGCGCGTTGTACAACGTTGTCACGAGGTACGAAGTGAATCATTTGAGTGTTGAGACGAGCTGCTAAGTTCTCAATTAACTCAGTTTCACGGTCAACTTTACGGCTGTTGCAGATTAAACCACCTAAACGTACACCACCAGCATGAGCATACTTAAGAACACCACGAGCGATGTTATTAGCAGCATACATTGCCATCATTTCACCGGAACATACGATGTAGATTTCTTGAGCTTTGTTTTCACGGATAGGCATTGCAAATCCACCGCAAACAACGTCACCTAGTACGTCATAGCTTACGAAATCTAGATCGGCATAAGCACCTTCTTCTTCTAGGAAGTTGATAGCAGTGATAATACCACGACCTGCACAACCAACTCCAGGCTCAGGACCACCAGACTCAACGCAACGGATTCCAGCAAAACCATCTTTCAATACTTCGTCTAGTTCTACGTCTTCAACAGCACCGCGCTCTGCAGCAACGTGAAGTACAGTAGTTTGAGCTTTAGCGTTTAAGATTAAACGAGTAGAGTCAGCTTTAGGGTCACAACCTACGATCATAATTCTCTGACCGTGACGGTTAGCCATTGCAGCTAGAGTGTTTTGAGAAGTAGTGGATTTACCGATACCGCCTTTTCCGTAAAATGCAATTTGACGCATGATAGATTTCTCCGTTTTGTTAGTGTGTTTGACTTTAAAATATGAATGAATGTGATTTCTTTGCTGTATAGGGTTTCCTTAGAGTTTGTGTTTGATGGCTGCTTTTTTCTAGGGCTTTTGGCTTTACAGCATCACAATCATAGATTTTTGTTCATGTAAGAACAGTGTGTGTTTAGCAGCAACATTGAGTGCCCGGAGGCGCTCGCCCTAAAGCTTGAGCAGGCATAACCTGCGTGTATATAATTGTCATTAATGCACCCGTTTTATTGGTTATTTGTCTATTTCAGTCAACAGTTAATTTTTTCAAACTTAGTAGATACACCTTGATAACTGTTAACTGACAACTGTTTTAAACTGATTCTACTACAATGCTTTCGCTTACTCGTTCTTTCAATGTAGCTTCAATCGCTCCTTTTAGTGTCGCCATTGCACTACTGCAAGTACCACAGGCACCTTTGAGTGTTACTAGGACGCGATCGCCATCTATATCAAATAACTCAACATCTCCTCCATCTTCCGCGAGAACAGGTCTCACTTCTTGTTCTAATACTTGTTGAATTAATGTGATTTTTTGTAGGTTTGTGAGTTTTGTGGCTGTTTTAGTAGTTGTAGGAATTTGTTGTGTTGTAAGTTCTGGCGTTTCGTAAACCGATTCGATTAGATCGTCAATATCTGCCAGACAGGAACCACAACCACCACCAGCCTTCACATAGTTTGTTACTTCTTCTGCTGTTTTGAGATTGTTTTCACGAATAACTCGCTTAATTTTGTTTTCCGTAATTGCAAAACAACTACAAACTAATGCGCCTTCGTGGTCTTCTTCGTGAACTTCTACTTCAATTCCTTTATACTTAAATATTGCTGCTTCTAATGCTTCCTCTCCCATGACTGAACAGTGCATTTTTTCTTCTGGCAGCCCTCCCAGGTATCCCGCAATATCCTGGTTTTTAATCTTCATGGCTTCGTCTATGGTTTTGCCTTTGAGCATTGCCGTTAGGGCAGAAGATGAAGCGATTGCACTAGCACAGCCAAAGGTTTGAAATTTTGCATCTAAGATTTCACCGGAGGCTTCGTTTACTTTGAGGTGTAGGCTTAGAGCATCTCCACAAGCTATACTGCCTACCTCTCCGCTAACTACCTTTTCCCCCTCTTTTTGGTCTGTAATGGTTCCTTGATTTTGGGGGTTATAGAACAAGTCCATTACCTTTTCTGTATATTCCCACATAGCCCTTATTGTTTAGAACACCCTAGTTTTTACTGATGAAAAATTCTGCTTTTTCTTGAAAGTTACCACTCAGTTAATAGAGTCATAAATTATTTTTTTAAGAGGTGGGTGAAACTTGATATTATTATCATTGCACATTTTTTATAATCAAGCAACCCCTTTTTTCCTCTTTTTTTCTTTTCAAGTAATCAGCTTTAAAAATCAATCACACCCCCTAGAAACTCTACTCTTATATTCTAGGTTTGTTGAGAAGTTTTCTGTTAATTCTGTTACAATTATGTGAGTTGTTAGCGTGAGATATACCCCTCTTTAACCTCTACAATCATTCTTGCTGAATCAACAGAGTTTTTCTGTTATTTTTGCTACAAAAAGTAGCGTAAACAAACATGTAGCAATCATTAAAACATTATGAATTTTAAGATTGTACAGTTGCCTCTTGTCGTTCTTGCAACCAATTCGCTTGGTCGTTTTTAAAAGGTGACAACGCTCGCAGACGTTCTACAACAGTCGGCATTACTGCTAACACTTCTTCAACCTCTTGGCGGGTTGTATACCGTGATAGAGAAAAACGAATTGAGCCATGTAAAACTGTATACGGCAGACCCATTGCCCGCAAAACGTGAGACGGTTCCAAAGACCCAGAAGTACAAGCAGAACCAGAAGAAGCACAGATACCATAATGGTTCAAATGCAGTAATATTGCTTCTCCCTCAATATACTTGAAGCCAATATTAGTAGTATTAGGCAACCTCTGAATAGGATGACCATTAACAGCACAATCAGGAATAGCAGCCAAAATACCGTTTTCCAAATAATCGCGTAGTTCCCGTTCCTTATTGATATGCGCCAAATGCTCTTGTGCCAATTCACAAGCTTTACCCAGAGCAATAATGCCAGGTACATTTTCCGTCCCTGCACGGCGTCCCCGTTCCTGATGTCCGCCAATTAATAACGGACGGAACCGAGTACCACGCCGTACATACAAAGCAGCAATACCTTTAGGAGCGTGCAACTTGTGACCAGACAAAGCTAGCATATCTATAGTGCTATTCTTCATATCCAAGGGCACTTTTCCTACTGCTTGCACCGCATCAACATGGAACAGCGCACCATATTCCTTAGCTATCTGCCCAATTTGCTCTATGGGGAAAATCACACCTGTTTCATTATTTGCATACATAACTGAAACTAGAGCAGTATTACCTGTAATAGAAGCTTCCAGTTCAGTTAAATCTATCATTCCCTGGCTATCTACTGACAGATAAGTAACTGTATACCCCTGTTTCTCCAGATGTTTACACAGATTTAAAACTGCCGGGTGTTCTACTTGAGTAGTAATAATATGCCGTTTATTAGGTTGAGCAGTCAGAGCAGCTCGAATAGCAGCATTATCACCCTCAGTACCAGAACTGGTAAAGATAATTTCTGTATCTTCGGCGTTGAGTAAAGCTGCTACTTGCGATCGCGCCTTTCTCACAGCCTTACCAACTTGTCCGCCAAAAGTGTGCATACTAGAGGGGTTGCCATAAAACTGACTCAGGTAGGGCAGCATTTCCTCTAGCACTGCCTCATCTACTTTAGTGGTAGCATTGTTGTCTAGATAAATGGTTTGTTGCATAGCTGAGTAAATACTTGAAGTGATGTTTGTAGGA
>NZ_JAAHGT010000694.1 GCF_010672385.1 Okeania sp. SIO2F4 | reverse complement strand
TTAGTGATTCCACTGATAAAGTCAAGGGACTTAGTTTAGGAGCAGTTGATTATGTGACTAAACCATTTCAATAAGCAGAATTAATTGCCCGCGTGAAAACACAGTTAAAATTATATCACCTCACGGAATACTTAGAACATCAAGTAGGCGAACGTACAGCAGAACTCAAGCAAGCTTTACATCAGGTGCAGCAGTCCCAAGTTCAGTTGGTGCAATCAGAAAAAATGGCTGCCCTAGGACAGTTAGTTGCAGGAGTTGCCCATGAAATTAATAACCCTCTTAACTTTATTTATGCCAACCTCAGTCACATGGAGGAATATACCGAAATATTCTTAGATTTTCTGGAACTCTATCAAAAAAACTACCCTCATCCCGTTGATGAGATTAAAGAGCAAGCTGAAGATGTTGACCTAGAATTCGTGCAGTCAGACGTAATTAAAACGATCGCTTCTATGAAAATAGGTACTGAACGTATCCGAGAAATAGTATTGTCGCTGCGAAATTTTTCTCGTATAGATGAAGCTGAATTCAAAGCTGTTGATATTCACGAGGGTATTGAAAGCACCCTAATGATTTTGCAACATCGCTTCAAAGCTCAAACCAAACGCCCGGAAATTCAAATAATCCGAAAATATGACAAACTACCTGCGATAGAATGCTACTCCGGCCAACTAAACCAAGTATTTATGAATATTCTGGTAAACGCTATTGATAGTTTAGAAGAAGCTAGTTCTAAATTTACATATCAACAAATCCACGATAACCCAAATCAAATCGTAATTCGTACATCTGTAATTGATTCAAAATCTGTAGAAATTGCGATCGGAGATAATGGTTGTGGTATTCCAGAACATATTAGACAGTATATCTTTGACCCGTTTTTTACAACAAAACCTGTAGGAAAAGGAACGGGTATGGGTCTGTCCATTAGCTATCAAATTATTACAGAAAAACATAAGGGTCAACTCAAGTGCTTTTCAGAAGTTGGACAGGGAACAAAATTTGTGATTCAAATCCCAATCCATCAGTCAATTCATAATTGATCTTCTGAATTCGTGGCATTAATTTAATCGGTTCTCAAAAATCTACAATAAGGGACTTCCAAATAAAAAATTATCCCATTAGCTATGAAAATAAGGGAGTAGGGAGTGGGGAGTAGGGAGTAGGGAAGAAATTGAAAAAGTAAGGGAGTAGGGACTAACCAGTTAACGCGATTAGTACAAAAATTGGGATAATTTATTTTCTGCTATTCCCTAATCAGTAAAATCTATGATTATCTGAGCGTCTGTTTCTGTTCCTGGTTCAATCTATCTATTAGATCAAGTCTCATTAATTAGCCATAATAAATCAGCACTTTTAGTCATTTTTAGATGAGTTCTGCTGTGCAGTCCAGAAATTTATTTCTTGGCGGATGAAAAAGAATCACTTGTTGAGGACTACCAAAAAACAACACCTAAGCTTTACTCACTGAGTAACTTCCTTCCATTTTTGGATCGTATCTGGAGATGTACTAAGCTATTAACCTTAGTTACGTTGCTCCCTTTCTACCACTTAAGGAAGTATCAGTTTTCTATCTAGGTGTTGCTTTTGAGTATTTAACGAGACAGATTTTCTTGGATTTAACAGAATTATAACCTCCTGAGTTGCTAAAATTATTTCCTCTATTTTACTAAATTTGAAATGGAGTGAAACTCAAAAATAAATTTGATAATTTTTTACTCCCAATAGCATTCAAACTTGAGAAAATACTAGCCTCTAACAAAGGAGTTCCTGTTCTTGGAATCAGAAACATAATTAGACTTAGCAGTGTTGTTTTTTCCTCCTTATTTGTATGTTAACGGCTTAACCGAAAATCAAGGTTGAGCACAACCTTTCTCTTTCTCAACCAATACTTGTGCCTTTGGCACCCTTCTCGGAGTTTTACCTTCTTGCTAAGAAGATTGGGTTATGAATATTTGAAGCTTTACTGCTTCAATTACTAATCTAACATTTTTCCTAGTAATTACTAGCTAACTTAACTAAACTTTACTTTTAATTTCATTTTAAATTTAACTTACCAATCATATAACAACACCCACCTATACTCACTACATTACTTCCTCTTTTCCTCTTCAGGTCTTGGAATTATACAGTGTTAAATTTACTGTAGTATTCCTGATCTTATTAGTAGGAAGTCTTCGCTTTTTAGATGGGTATTATTGTGGTTTTGTATTGAGACAGACTTAAAATATAACAGCTTTTTTTGACCTCCTTAGCTGAGTGATTTCCTCTGTATGATTAAAGGTTAAATAGAGTTAAACTCTTTCAACAATTTGAGTTCATTGCTCCCCTAAAATAATTTGAGGAAATATCAACCACAGTCGGTTGCTGTTGATGTCTGAACAGACAGATGAGCGATGGATTAAACAGTTTGTTTGTTACCTCCTTAGTTATCATTTCAACTCTTGTGCATCTGTCAAAGAAGTTTATTTACTTCTTCATATTTATAATTTAGCACTATTAATCAACTATGCAAGTTAATGTAATGAAACTTCACTTAATAACTGTTCAATACTTTTGATATTGTAAATATAGGTTAAATTTTAGTTGTATTTAGCAGATAATAAAAACTTCACTGAAATTCTTATTAGGAGATAATTTAGTATTTAGGAAAATATAATATCGACTATGTTAAGAATTGAAAAAATTCTAAATTAAACGACCATCATATGTTATATAAAATCCGATAGCATTGGTGTAATTAGATAAAGAGTGTGGAGAGATGGGGAGTGTGGGGAGATGGGGAGAGCTAGAAAGATTTGGCAATGGCGCTCGTGAAGTGAACATTTTTTTTATACCGAATTAAACGGATTTGATATTAGGTAGCGATCGCAATATTCTCAATACAGGAAACAACTTCTGGGTACTGTCAATTTTCATTTACTAGACATAGGCGTGAAAATCAACAAGCCTTTTATTTAACGATTACAATTGACAGCAATAGAGTAGTTGTCAAAGTCACCCATTAAATCATTTTTCGTCTCTTTTTCCTAAAATATCTTGCATAAGTGCCTCTTGCATGAGTGCATTCTGGAACTGCTCGAGCCAAAAATCTATATCTTTTTCATGCCTATGTATACTTGATATAAATAATCAATCATTTTAACTTTTGGCGTTTTGAGTTTGACTTTTGGCTTTTTAATTTAAGCTTGAACAATTGAGACACAATTGTGGGATTCTAATAATATATAAATTAAATTACTAATCAACCATTTATCTAAAATATAAAAAAAGTCAATATAACAAGACCTCAATTAACTGGCCCAGAACGAAAATGTTAAAAACATCAATTCCATCTATACGAGAACAACAAAATCCCTTAGTATGCCAACTAGCAGACACCATAGAAGCAGTTTGGCAACGCTACCTAGACCTAGAACCATATTACCTACCTGCGGAGCTAGGTTATGTAGAAGGCCGTCTGGAAGGGGAAAAACTAACAATTGAAAACAAATGCTATCAAACTCCCCAGTTCCGCAAGTTACATCTAGAACTAGCAAAAATAGGCCAAAACCTAGATATATTGCACTGTGTTATGTTTCCCAGAACAAGTTATGCCCTACCTATGTTTGGTACAGATTTAGTAGGGTCAAAAGGCCAAATAAGTGCAGCAGTAGTCGATCTATCACCCTTAAGCCAAGACAGAAAACTACCAGAAGTCTATAACTATCAACTTCAAACTTTACCAATAAAAGAATTTTCTCATCCTCGGGAACTCCCAAAATGGGGCGAAATATTTTCTGAATTTTGTCTATTTATACGACCAACTGGTTTAGAGGAAGAACAAAAATTCCTATCGATAGTGGAATCTTACCTAGAAATACATTGCCAGCAAGCGATCGCCCAAAAACCGGTTACTCCAGAACAACAACTTGAGATTCTCAAATCTCAACACCATTATTCCGCTCAACAGAGACAAAACGACAAAACTCGTCGAGTCCTGGAAAAAGCTTTTGGGTCAGAATGGACAGATTATTATTTAACCACTGTATTGTTTGACAGCCCTGATTATTGATTAGATAGAAAATTACGAATAGTTTTTTTGATTAGAAGACAGCTAGAGTACAAGTGTGAGTTATATTCCAACTAATTGTAGTTGAGCGATGGTAACTCGCTCTAAAAGTTGTTCTAACTCTGCTGTTGTTAAAGAGTATCTGTCTTGAGCGGAGCTTGTTTTGAGGTGTGAACATTGCGGATGAGCCTTGCGGAGTAATCGCAACTAAGTGCGCGAACGAGATTTGAATGCTAGCTTAAATCTAGCTTCGGCGCTCAGTTAGAGATCCGCTCCGCGTTCCACCTTTCGCGATCTTAGTTGCGTTACGCCAGTTTTGCGAAGCAACAGCAAACGACCGCGTGTGCTTGTGGACTGGATAACACCGACGTTGCCAGGTAGAAGCAAGAATAGAACAGATAATTGTAGATTTTACAGATTATGGTACTATGGCAGACTATTTCGGGCGTGGTAATGTTACTTTTGAGTGAGCGATGGTAATCCAGTTTATACCAAATTTATTCCGGTAGGAGATCCCATTGTTAGTAAGACTTATATGACTCGTGTAGAGAGAGAAAATACATGTTTACCTCATTATTTAGCTCGGTTACATCGCGCTCGCATTTTGCGCGTTCCAAGTCTGTTGAAATGTTAAAGCACTCAATTCGGCTACTGATTCATTACCTTCTATTTCCCTATAATTCATCTTTTAATCTGACAATGCCTAAATTGATGTGAAAACAGTAATATAGTATGGTATGTGTTGTTAACCTAGAAATTATTCAATCCGCAGAAGATAGGAAATGCTACAAGTTTACCAATAATCATCACAGTTTCAAAGGCTCTTTTAGTTTGGATATTAACAATATTGATGTGTTGTTTGTCGGGAGCGATCGCAATGCGTAAATTACAACAGACTGACCCAGTAGATATTTTTTCAATTATGAGTATAGAGAGTAAGATTATTCCCAATATTTAAGTTTTAACTGTTCTTATACCATTTGGATAAATATTTGCTACAAATTCCTGTTTCCTATCAATAAATTTTGATAATATTCTTTTTTCAAAATGGCATAACGTCAGCACCCGTGAATCTATATCCTGCCCGGCAGCCCAAAGCAGCAAATCTTCCACCGTCGGCACAAACTCGTAGAGATTGAACCGCGACACCAGAGCCGGATCGAGTTCGGTCAGTTGATATT
>NZ_JAAHGT010000693.1 GCF_010672385.1 Okeania sp. SIO2F4 | reverse complement strand
GGTGTTTATGTAACTATCCACGGTCATTTTTATCAACCCCCCAGGGAAAACCCTTATCTAGATGCTATTGAACGTCAACCTAGTGCAGCTCCCTGCCATGACTGGAATGAACGCATTTTACATGAGTGCTATCGCCCCAATGCTTTTGCCCGCGTCTTAAATGACCGAGGAGAATTGGTGGGGATCACCAATAACTATGAATATCTTAGCTTCAATATCGGTCCCACTCTAATGAGTTGGTTGGAACGCCATGATATGGAAGTCTATCAAAAAATTATTGAGGCAGACCGGAAAAGTTGTCAACGACTCGATGGACATGGTAACGCGATCGCCCAAGCATACAACCATATCATCTTGCCCCTCGCCAACGAACGAGATAAATATACTCAAATTCGGTGGGGTAAAGAAGACTTCCGCTCCAGGTTTGGTCGGGACCCTGAAGGAATGTGGCTAGCAGAAACTGCCATAGACTATCCTACCCTGGAAGTTTTAGTTGCAGAAGGGATTCGCTTCATTATTTTAGCTCCTTCGCAAGCCGAACGTTGTCGTCCATTCTCTAGCTCAGATAACCCTGACCCAGAATGGATAGAAGTAGGTGGCAGTCAAATCGATCCCACCCGACCTTATCGTTGTTTCTTGCGGGGTAGCAATAGTGACAACTCCACAGAAACTCCATACATTGATATCTTTTTCTATGACGGTCCTATATCAAGAGATATGGGCTTTAATGATGTCCTCAATAGTTCTCATAACTTGGCCGGACGAATTGGCCAAGCAATACGGGGAGACCAACGCCCCTCCCAATTAATTGCTGTTGCCACTGATGGTGAAACATTCGGTCATCACAAAGGCGGTACAGAAAAATGTCTTGCCTATAGTTTCTTGGGAGAATTTCCTAATCGCAATTGGACAGTAACTAACTTTGCTCATTACCTCAGTATTAATCCTCCAACTTGGGAAGTCGCATTAAAACCAGTAACAGCATGGAGTTGTTGTCATGGCGTAGACCGTTGGCAAGATGATTGTGGTTGTGGTGGTGGTGGTACCTGGCATCAGAAATGGCGGAGACCATTACGGGATTCACTCAATTGGTTACGGGATCAATTTGTTGACATTTATGAAGACTTTGGTCGTCACTTCTTCAAGGATGTTTGGGCAGCACGAGATGAATACGTTAAAGTAATTTTAGATCGCTCCACTAAGAACATTAAAAACTTCTTGTCTAAGCATCAAACCCACGACCTTACAGAAGCTGAAAAAGTAGATGCTTTGCGTTTATTAGAAATGCAAAGACATTCTCTATTAATGTTTACAAGTTGTGGCTGGTTTTTTGATGAAATATCTCGACCAGAAGGTACTCAAATTCTGCGTTATGCTGCCAGAGCAATAGAATTAACAGGTGATGTAGCAGGGGTACAATTAGAGAAAGAATTTGTATCTAAACTTTCTTTTGCCCCTAGTAACGTAGATTTGTTCAAAACAGGTGATGAAGTTTATCGACAGTTAGTTGCCACAGCTCAAATTACTTTGGAACAAGTAGCAGCTCACTATGCGATTAATTCCTTATTTACTACTTATACTCGCGAACAACGAGTTTACTGCTACAACACTAAACAAAATGATTATCAAATGCGACGCATGGGTAATCTTAGTTTGGCAGTAGGTCAGCTACAATTAGCTTCAGAAATTACACTGGAGTGCAAAGAATTTGTTTTTGCTGTACTGCATTTAGGAGGATGGGATTTCCATTGCTGTATTCAACCATTTACAGGTCGTCGGGTTTATACGGAAATCAAAGAAAAGCTATTTGATGCTTTACAAGAAGGCAGTGTTGCTAATATAGTTATGAGTATGGCTGAGTTATTCGGAAAATCTTCATTTGGTCTAGGGGATCTGTTTGCCGAGGAACGTCAACGGATAATGGGTCTATTGAGTCAAGAAACTCTGAATCGCCTGGATCAATTGTATACTCAGGTGTACCGAGATAATTATAGCATAATGATGGCCTTCCGCCGAGATAATTTACCTGTACCCCAGGAGTTACAGGTAGCTGCTGAAGTGGCATTAGGTCATCGGTTATTAACAAGTGCGCGGACTTTAGAGGCAGAAAGTAGTGATGGAAAATTAAGTATCAGTCATTTGGCAGAGTTAGAAGCTCTTGCTAGTGAAGTCGGTCAGCAGCAATGTAGATTCTACAACCTGGAAGTTAAGGAATCTTTAGAAAGGTTAATTGTAAGCTGCATCAGACACATTTTGTATGATAACGAACCGGATAATTTGGAATTAGATATCCAAGGTTTAGAGCGACTTGTTGAAGTAGGAAATAAATTAAATTTAGGTTTGTCATTAATTGGCGCTCAGGAGATTTATTTCCAATCTCTGGAAAATCAAATTGTACCTCTTTGTTTGGGTTATATTCAAAAGCGAAATAATCCTCAGATGGAACAAAATTCAGGAGATATTGGAGTAGAAAAAACCTGGGAATTACCTCAAATTCGCAAATTATTACAATTGGGTAAGAAATTAGCAATTGATGTAGATCGGTGGTTGAATCAGTTGTATTAAAGAAGCACTAAGCGATCGGTACTCATTAGGAGTATTGGAAATCTATGGTGAATCTTGAAACAGTTAAGTGATAACTAATCTGTGTGTTGAAGTAATTCACCACACAGTTCCTCCATAATTTAAAGCAGTTTTGGAGTTGATGAGGTGCAAAGTTTTACGACTTTAGGGAATAGGGAATAGAAATTAGTATTAATCAGAAAATATGCTTAAATCTAGGCATTTATACTTTGTTTGGCGTCAACCAAAAAGGTATAAATGCCTAAATTATAGATCGCATTATTAAGTCCTGGTCATGTTATATAGCAATGAGCGCTCAGGTATTTACAACTTCCAGCTCAAAGTGCAGTCTAGAAAGGGTGTACAAAAAAATCATGTGTAAATATGCCAGCGCACATTGCTATAATATATTTTTGAATAAATGTCTAAATTAATTAACATCAAATATGGAACAACCAAAAGACACCCGGGTGAAAAAGCTAGATGTACCTTATTTTACTCAATTAGATAACGACAGGCATTATTTTGGAGCAGGAAGTCGCCAGGCAAATTTGACTTCTTGTGCTATGTTCTTAGCAGCTTTAAAGCCATGGTTAAGAGAAGAATCAAAGATTCGGAACTTCAAAGAATTTGAAAGTTATTATGGTGAAACATTAGCAATGTATGGTGACACCACAGACCATGACGCACAGACTAAAGCATTAAGAGATTTCGGAGTAGAAACTTATTTTTCTTATACACTCTCTCTTGATGATTTAATGCTTTGTCTAAAAGCTGGATATCCAGTACTTTTAGGAGTAGCTTATAAGAGTAGCACACACATGGTTGTAGCAACAGGCTTTGATTTGGATAAAGAGCAAATTTTTGTTCACGATCCTTATGGTGTTAGACATGGCGCTTCTAATTCTTATGACATAGGTGCTAATGGTGCGTACGATCCCTACAGTTTTGACACTTTGCAGCAAATATGGCTTGATATGGGCGCTGAGGCAGGATGGGGCAGAATTCCTGTTGCTGTAGATAATAAAAAGACTGGTTTGGCCTACAACCTCTAAAAATAATATTAGCCTGCTAAGGTGATTGATAGTTATTGAGTTATTACTGTTTGTTCTATCTGAAATAAAATTTATCCACCTGAAAACGGAGGTGGATAAATTTTTTGATTTATTGTTTGAGCAAAACTAGGATGCTAGCAAGTATTCTTTTCTAATACTTCAACAAAGGAAATTGGAATATCGCCAAAGATACTACCAAAACTAAAACAACGCTCCAGGGAGCAAAAACAAAGCTCAAAAATAGAGATATTAATGCCATCCCTGCCGTTACTACTTTGACAATTTCTTCAGTAGTATTTAGATACATATAAATAGCCAAGAAAGAGATGACAAGACTCATCAATGAAGTTGGAATCATCACAACTACCTCAAATAGTGGAGTAGTACGTTCCTTCGGGATAGATCCTTTACTAAAAACTTACCCAAGTAAAAACTAACAAGGTTTAAGCTTTTTATAGCACCTTATTAGATAGAGATATTTTTAGATAGGTTTTTATTTTTAGCTAATATTTCTACCCCTACTTCCGTCTTCCTCAAGGTTTTGGTTAATTAGCCTTGACGCTATGGGAAAGATGAACGATTAATTTTGTTTATTTTATCTAGAATAACGTTTTCTTGAACTATTGTCAAGAAAAATAAGTTTCTTTGTCCTAGACGATAAGTTGCTTTGGACATAGCTCGTCGTTGAGGTTTCGCCACGCTTAAGTAGAATATCTACTCTAAAATGCTGGAGTATATTCTCTATAAGGAATTCACTAAGTATGATTTTTTTGTCAACCAAATAAAACTGAATAAAACTGAACTTTTATGTGAATTTACGGATGAAAAATTCCTGAATAAAACTGAACTTTTTTGATTGTTTTTTCCGGGAATTATAATTATGCTTGTATTCACAAGGGAAAGAGAACAACCTCTTCCCAATCAAATAAAAAAACATGAGGAAACAAAACAATGGCAACCCGTAATCTTGACAGGATATCTAAGTATAGACTTCTTGTTGGTGACTTCATACTTGAGGTTAATGCAACAACAGACACTAAACAGGATCAGACCTACTATGTTAATGGTTCGGTTGTATGACATTGAGAATATTGTTGGTAGTGATGTAGGTAACGATGAGATTGGCGGAAATGATGACGCGAACAAGATTGTCGGTTGGGGTGGTGATGACACTATCTATGGTTATAAGAGAAATGATACCCTTCACGGTGGTTATGGCAAAGATACCATATATGGTAATATGGGTGACGATATTATCTGGGGTCAAGGTAACGTCAAGGTAACATCGACTATCTATCGGATCTTATTGGTGACGATTCGATTTGGGGTGCATGGGGAGACGATACTCTCTTAGGTGGTCATGATAATGATTATCTCAGCGGTGGTTCTAAAAACGATTATATCAATGGTGGTCATGACAACGATACTCTCGTAGGTGGTAATAACGCTGACACTATAGACACTATTCTTGACTTCAATAGCAATGAAGGAGACATGATTAAGATTGATATGTCTGGCTATGGTATCAGCAGTCTCAATAATGTCAGCTTTAATTCAGCTACAGGTGAGTTATCTGTTA
>NZ_JAAHGT010000692.1 GCF_010672385.1 Okeania sp. SIO2F4 | reverse complement strand
TGGTATTAATTCTGATATAAAATCCGGATAATTACTATATCCAAGTCATTGCGACTAGAAACGAGTGGAAGAAAGCA
This sequence comes from Okeania sp. SIO2F4, assembly GCF_010672385.1. Taxonomy (GTDB): domain Bacteria; phylum Cyanobacteriota; class Cyanobacteriia; order Cyanobacteriales; family Microcoleaceae; genus Trichodesmium. The sequence goes on along the minus strand of NZ_JAAHGT010000692.1, from coordinate 5,162 downwards.
ATCTCAAGGGTTTAAGAGATTGCTTCATCTCGTCGCAATGACGACTTTTCATCTGGATTTGATATAGCAGTCAAAGCAAAGATTAGGACATTTCTAAATCCTGAAACCCTCTGATATAGAATCCGGATAATTACTATAGCTTGCGTCCGCAGCGACTGGAACGGAGTGGAAGGAAGCAATCTCCGCGCACCTATGAGATTGCTTCCTATCGTGGCAATGACGACTGTTCAACCGGATTTTATATGACAGTTTACTATTCCCTCTTCCCTATTCTCGATTCAAGTAGCGCTATACTACCCACGAATACCGCGAATCAGTTTAGCAGCAGCATGAGAAATGGCATAAATAATAATGGCAGTAACACAAGATCCTGCAACGATTAAACCTGCTTCTTAATTTTCTCAGGACTTACATGAGGCAGAAAAAACTAGGATTTGAGATTGCTTAAGAGTCGGTCGCAATGACGAAAATACGTTGTACTGCGTAAATCTTATTTCTGTTAAAAATTGGATATTTGCCCACTTTAATTGATTTTCTAGATAGCCTTTTGAGCTGCTAAGTTAGGTACTTGGGTAAAAGAGTTAATGAAGTTTTTAATCTGGTTAATGTTATTTGTCCATAGTCCAGTTTCTTCATAGTATTTATTAGTTTTTCCAGGTTTATAACAGAGAATATTTGCGCTAGTCACTACAGCAAATTTATCATCACATATCCAATATTTAGAGTGGGTTCCCATTAATTTGAGTTGAAAATATTCAGGGTAAAGTTGTTTAAGTTCTTGTAGTTTAAACATAGCATTATATTTCCAAGTATTAGCGGGTGTTAATTTCCACCAACCATTACCAGGAATAATTATATTACCAATATCTTTTTGCCATCCCCAACCAATCTCTATTTTGACTTGGCGGTTAAGGGTGTTTTTGAATTCTTGAATCATATTATTGTCGAGACTATGACGGGTTAACCAAGGGCAAACAATAATGATTTTTTGTTGAGCTTGGCGTAGGGTTTTGAGGAGTAAATAACGATGTTTATCTTTGCCAAGAATAATTCCTTGACAGTTAAAGGGGTCGGTATTTTCCCAATGGGAATTGGTGTTTAAAAACATTTGAATATCTCCTAATTTGAATGTCTGAATATACTATTGCAGTTATTTTTAGGAGATATCTTTCAAACATAGGCTGACATAGACTGACATAGGCTAATATATCTCTAATTTTTGGCTAAACCTATTCTTTTAAATATCTGTGATTTATAATGGTTGATCTAGTTTGAAATACTATTTGAATAGAAATAATAATTATCTGATGTCTTTACCAAAAGAATTTTTAGCTGACATTGCTACAGAATATGAACTTTCCCCAAAACAAGAAAAAGTCTTTGTAGAAATTTTTAGCAGTGAAAAGTCAGATTTAGAAATAGCACAAAAGTTCTATATATCTGATTCAGCATTTCGTACTCGGATGAGCCATGTGTATAAGAAATTTAGTATAGGGGGTAAAGGAACTGGTAAACGGAATAAGCTACAAAACTTTTTGGTAGATAAATATCGTTCTAGTAATTTCTCTGAATCTAATCAAGTTGAGCGTTCGCCAGAAAATATTAATGATTTAGTAGGCAAAGTACGTCTAAATATTCGAGAAATTATTTTAGATAACTGTGGCACTATGAAAGTATTAGATATGACTCAATCTATCGGCTTAAATGATATTTATACAAACGTTAATATCTTGGAAAAAATCACGAGTCGGATAAGAAAAGATATTTCTCAAATTCAGAGCGAGTACAATGCTGAAAATTTTGAACGTTTTGAAATTGGCAAAGTTAGTCAGGAAAGAATACCCGGAATAGAAATTGTTAAACGTTATTCAAAATTGATGGTTTTAGGTAAACCAGGAGCAGGAAAAACTACATTTTTAAAATATTTGGCTATTCAATGTATTGATGGAGATTTTCTTACAAATCTTGTGCCAATTTTTATTACTCTCAGACAGTTTGCAGAGGCAGAAAAGCAACCTGATTTACTAGAATATATAACTCAAATATTTTCTGATGATACTGTTTCTGCTCTAGAAATAGATAGCATTTTCAAAAATGGCAGAGCATTAATTTTACTTGATGGTTTGGATGAAGTTAGAGAAGCAGATTATAATCGTGTATTAAAACAAATTCGCGATATTTCTACTCGATACTCTCACAACAAATTTGTGATAAGTTGTCGCATCGCTGCACGGGAATATAACTTTGAGAAATTTACAGATGTAGAAGTAGCTGACTTTGATGATGAGCAAATAAACAATTTTGCTAATAATTGGTTTAAATCTAAAAATCCAGAGATAAGTAAGAAATTTATTTCTAAACTTGAGGAAAATCTACCAGTTAAAGAATTAGCTACAAACCCTTTATTGTTAACTCTTTTATGTTTAGAATTTGAAGATTATTTGGATTTTCCCACAAATCGTTCAGAACTTTATGAAAGAGGAGTAGGTGTACTTTTGAGTAAGTGGGATGCTAAACGTGGTATTGAACGAGACCAAGTTTATAAAAAGTTATCTCTGAGGCGAAAAGAAGATTTGCTTAGTCAGGTTGCTGTGAAAACTTTTGAACGAGGTGATTACTTTTTTAAGCAAAGAGAATTACAGGAAAATATTGCTCTTTATATTTACAATTTACCTGATGCTAAAACGGATTCAGAAGCTTTGTTGATAGATAGTGAAGCAGTGTTGAAATCTATTGAAGCACAGCATGGATTATTTGTAGAAAGAGCGCGTGGTATTTATTCTTTTTCTCATTTGACTTTTCACGAGTATTTTACAGCTAGAGGAATTTATACAACTTCCAATGGTTTAAAAAATTTGGTAAATCATATTAGTGAAACTCGGTGGCGTGAGGTGTTTTTGTTAGTAGCTGGTATGCTCCAAAATGCTGATGAATTTTTGTTATTGATGAAGGAGAAAATTGATAATTTATTAGCACGAGATGAAAAATTACAAAGCTTTCTAAACTGGGGTCATCAAAAAGCTAGTTCAATTAAGCTGCCATTCGCAGCCATTGAGATCCGTATTTGTTATTTTGAACTAGAGGAAGACTCTACTTTTGATGATACTATGAGAGCTACAATAGACTTAAATTTTTTTCATCATTTCTTAGAATTTAGGTATGCAGAACTTGATGATTTAGCAAATTACCTTCTCAACGATTATTCACTAGCAGATTATCATACTTTTAAAAATTCTATTGTGCTAGATAAAAAGTTTCAAAGCCTGTTTACTCATGCTTTTTATGGGGATTATCATGTTCTTTCCAAAGATATTGAAAGTATTTTAAATTTTGACCTGGAACCAAATCTCGAATATTCACTTCAACACCTCAAAAATAAACTACCTAATTACCAACAAGACGAACCAAATATGAAGGAGTGGTGGAAGATAAATGGTTATAATTGGATTCAAGAATTAAGAGCTATAATGATAGCATATAGAAATATTGGTCACGACTGGCAACTTACCGAAGAAGAAATGCAATTTAATGAAGAACAAATAGAATTACTGCAAAAATATTATGATGCTAACGGACTGCTAATAGAATGCTTAATGAGTGATTGTTTTGTCACTCGTGAAGTGCGCGATAAAATCGAAGACGAATTATTTTTACCTATCGTTGAAATCGAAAAAAGGAAAGAACAAAAATGATATATCAAATCATATTGAATTTGGTATAAATGTAAATTTTTATCCTCATAATTTCGCTAATGAAATTAATGATTTGATTAAAGAGAGAATTGATTTAGAGCTAAAATCGGCATTAAAAAAATTAAAAGATGAATTGCCAGACCAAAATCAAACAGAAGAACAGTTTCATCCTATATTTGGTAGTTATTTTGATGTTTGGTGGAAAATTAATCGTAAAGATTGGGCTAATAAGTTAAGAGAAGTAATAATTAAACACCGAGATATTAGTCATAATTGGCAATTTATCTCTTCACAAATAGAACTACTCCAAAAATATTATGATGCAAACGTAATTTTAATAGAATGTTTGAGAAGTGATTGTTTCCTTACTCGTGAAGTGCGGGATAAAATCGAAGATGAATTATTTTTACCTATGGCTGAAATCGAAAAAAGGAAAGAACAAAAATGATATATTAAACCCTAGCCTGATATAAATTATTCAGGGCAAACAGAATGGTCTCTATCAAACCAAACTATATAGTAAACCCCATCTACCCGAAATCCAAAAATTCGCTTTTTTTCATCTATTCTCATTTCTGACAATTTAATATCTTTCGGTATATTTTCTGGTAAAGATGGATGACTACTAATTAATTTATAACCTGTTCCAACTGATGAATCAGGTTTTGTCGAACCATGCTTTTTTATCTGCCCCAAGTATACTTTTCTATTTTCTTTAACCCTTGAATTAAGTCATTAATTTCTGATGAATTCCAATCAGACAAAATCCAACGATTTTTATCTGTGTATGTAAATCTAAAGCTAGGATTTTCATTGTCGGTACTACTCTTTAATAGTGGGGTTGTTTGATCGGGAATTTGTCTGTATTGATTTTTCCCTGAAGGTTTTTTTTATTCTATTTTTTTTGCTCAATTAAACCTCCACCATCTGAGAATAGAAAGCTTTCATATCTGAGTGAGAAATAATATTATTTGATGGTTGAGCTGGTTCTAAATCTTTTCTGGCATTTAGCCAAGGAGTTTCCGAATGTGTTAATTCCTTTAAGTGTCTAGCGCTTAATTCTCCATAAGCATCCCATACTTCATCAAGAACTTCTACTTCATCTTTGGCAAACTTTATTTCTAACTCTTCAGGTGGTGGAATATCCCGATAATGGTAAGGTTTATATTCATCCCAAACATCACAAATAATCGGTCCAGAAACCCAAGCTTCAATATCTTGAAAAAACAGAGGTTGATTTCTAAATACTAAACTCCAAGCTTGTGCGTAATATACAAGTTTTTGTAGTTTTAGAGGAGAGATTGTATCACCTGCTTCTGTGTCAAGACGACATAAAAAATACTGAGCTATATAAACTGCACTTTTCATAAGATTTTTTCTCTTGAATCTTCAGCCTTGGTAGACAATTGGGTGGAACATCAGGGAGGAAGAGAAAGGGGCGATCGCATTATTGGGTATGAGGGAGAGCAA
>NZ_JAAHGT010000691.1 GCF_010672385.1 Okeania sp. SIO2F4 | reverse complement strand
CGGAGCTTTGCGCCAGCAATCGCTCTATTTACCATGCGCTATATATAGTATACATAGGCGTGATAATAAAAAATAAAATCAATTATCGCACATAAATAATTAATTCTTTCCCCCTACTCCCTACTCCCTCTTTTCCGGAGATGTCTAGTGTATTTGCGTAATACCAATTCCCAAAAGTATTGCTATACTTAAGTCGCACTTCAATTATTAAGTAATTAACAATAAGATAAATCACTTTTTTGCTAATAATAGCCTAGTTAATGTTTATTATTCTTATTTTGTAGGGATGTTGTATGCAACGTCCCTACCCCCACACGGACCACACAGACCACACAGACCCACCCGATCGGATATAGCATTCTTTTTGAGAAATGGTATAAGTCCTGTAAATATTTGGTTTTTATCTTATGTTTTGATACCCCATTGGCTAGAAAATCGTAACAAATGTTTACTTGTTTACGAAATATTACTTTCTTACTCAGAAAGCGAGACAAAACAGACCCTCTTGTTAGAGACTTATCTTCAAGGTTACGAAAAAACGATTTTTAAAGTAAGGAGAACTCAATGTTAGATGTTTTTTCCAGAGCTGTAGTTACAGCAGATACAAAAACTGCTGCTATTAGTGGTGCAGAGTTAGAAGGCCTAAAAAAATTCATTTCTGAAGGCAACAGACGTCTTGATGCAGTAAACGCTATTGCTAGCAACGCAAGCTGCATGGTATCTGACGCTATCGCTGGTATGATCTGCGAAAACGGTGGATTAATCCAAGCTGGTGGTAACTGCTATCCTAACCGTCGCATGGCTGCTTGCTTGCGTGATGGAGAAATCATCCTCCGCTATGTTACTTACGCATTACTAGCTGGTGACGCTTCAGTTCTCAACGACCGTTGCTTAAATGGTTTAAAAGAAACTTATATTGCTTTAGGTGTACCTCTTCAATCTGCTGCTCGTGCCGTTCAAATTATGAAAGCTCAAGCTGCTGCTCACATCAAAGATCAACCAAGTGACGAATTTGCAGGAGCTAAAAAGCGTATAATGGGTGCTACTGTAACAGAAGATCGCTGTGCTACCCTAGTTGCTGAAGCAAGTAGCTATTTTGATACAGTAATTGGTGCTCTAAGCTAATCCCTCTCAAACTGTCTCGCTTACCAGATTAAGGTATTCAAACAGGGGGAGGGCATCACCTCTGTATAAACAGCGGCCCAAATTTTTAGGCTGAAGAATCCCGCGTTGTCATGTAGGCACAACCTCGGGTGTATGTCAATCAAGTCCAACAAAAAATAGAGTTAAAGACATGAAATCAGTTATTACCACAGTAGTTTCCGCTGCTGATGCAGCAGGTCGTTTCCCTAGCAGCTCCGATCTAGAGTCCGTACAAGGTTCTATCCAGCGTGCAGCAGCTCGTCTAGAAGCTGCTGAAAAGCTAGGAAGCAATCTTGATGCAGTTGCTCAAGAAGCTTATGATGCTTGCATCAAGAAGTATGGTTACTTGAACAACGCTGGTGAAGCTAATTCCACAGACACTTTTAAGTCTAAGTGTCTCCGCGATATCAAGCACTATATGCGCTTGATCAACTACTGCTTAGTTGTTGGTGGAACTGGTCCTCTTGATGAGTGGGGAATTGCTGGTCAGCGTGAAGTTTATCGCGCTCTGAGCTTACCTACTGCACCTTATGTTGAAGCTTTAAGCTTTGCTCGTAATCGTGGTTGCGCTCCTCGCGATATGTCTCCTCAAGCATTGACTGAGTACAATGCTCTTCTCGACTATGTAATCAATTCCCTATCTTAAGAAATAGGAATTTAAGCAAGGGTGATACTTTTGCTTTAAAACTGCTTTAATTTTATAACTTTGGAACTCTTAGTTTGTTACTTACCTAATAGTGGGTGAGCAACTAACCAAGAGTTCCTTGGTTTTTTTTGACTGAGGATAGAGGATATTATATCAAATCCAGTTGAATACTTATTGTATAGTTGGGGGAGATGGGGAGATGGGGAGATGGGGAGATGAGGGGATTGAGTATTGAAGTAATTATAGAATTATCAACATATATTATATAACCGGATTCTATATTAAGTCTGAATAATTACTTGAAAATCCCTTCCAGTTGTAGCGGACTGAAAGGAAGCAATCTCAAGGTTTTATAAATTGCTTCCTTTTCTTCCTTTCCTGCGGAATGCGGAGGTAATACCATTTATCAAAAAGAATGCTATACCCGGATTTCTCACAAAATAAGTTTGACTTATCAAAATCCTTATCTACTCAAAGTCATGCAGAATAAGGTTTTCAACAGTATTTTGTTTTTTTTATCTCTTTTAAGCAGGGTTAAATGCTTGCTATACAAGGTTTTTAGCGACTAGAATCGCAAAGTTTGTGAGAAATGCAGGTATACCCGATCAGGTGGGGAAGTGTGAGGAATGTGGTCCGTGTGGGGAGGAATAAACATCAGAATAATAAACATTAACTGGGCTATTATTAGCAAGCATGGTAATTTCCCCTGTGTTAATTACTTAATAACTGAAGTGTGACCTAAGTATAGCAATGCTTTTGGGAATTGGTATAACGTCAGACATGAAACAGTCGCTATGGACAATTCTTCAATCGGATTTGATATAAACAGGACTTACGCACCTAAACAAGAAACCGGGTTTATTGCCATGATTATACCAAGCGCAATAAATGTTTCTTACAAATGGTAGGGAGGTTGCATGCAACCTCCGTAGGTCATATCAAATCTGGTAGCATGAGTGTAATTAGATAAAGAGGGTAGTCCGTGTGGTCTGTGTGGCGAGATGGGGAGTTAGGGAGACGCACAGATGAAGAAATATTTGGTAATGGTTGAAGATGGAACATTTTTTTATACCGAATTAAACGGATTTGATATCAGACGGAAGTTGGAAGACGGAAGTTGGAATAAATATTGAAGAAAAAAAGGGAAAATGATAGATATAGCTTTCTCAAATGGGTGTTGCATATTTGCGTTCTGGAATTATAGTTTTAGAGAAATAGGAAGTAAAAGATGGGATTTACCTTTTGTGCAAAGATTCATCCCAAGGTTTCAGCAACGCCTCTTAAATGAATTGGAGAAGCTCTGTTTAAGTATCTCCGATTGTTTTTGGCACTTTTTTGTAGAATTCTTTTTTCATGCCTGGTATTATTGTATTTCAAATCACGAAATTTCCTTGATAAACCTGGTTTCTGCCTAAGTCCTAATAAAATGAAACAGTTAGTTTCTTACGGTATACTTTATTTGTCAAATTACCCAGAAAAAGATGACACAATCCTCATTATTTGAGCAACTAAAACACCCTAACCCTAACTTGCGCGAGCGAGCAATGTGGGAAATAGCCGAAACTCGCGATGAAACTACTATTCCTCGCTTGATGGGAATTTTGGCAGAAGAAGATACGGTTTATCGGCGAGCAGCAGTTAAGGCATTGGGGGCGATTGGGATAGATACAGTACCATCTCTAGTAGATTCATTACTCAAAAGTGATAATTCAACTATTAGAAGCAGTTGTGCTAAGGCTTTAGCTCAGGTAGCTATCAACTACAAGAATGTTCCCTTCCCCTCTGAAGGAATTGAGGGTTTGAAAAAAGGACTCAATGACGAAAATCCCGTTGTTCATATTGCTTCGGCAATGGCGTTAGGGGTTATTGGTGTGCCTGCTTTAGATAGCTTACTGGAGGTTCTTGATGGAACTGATAATTTAGGCTTGGCAGTAGCAATTCTTAATGCTGTTAGCTCTATTGATGACGATCGCTCTAGAGAAGTATTAAGCAAATTAGCTAATGATGAATCTGCTGATACCTATGTACGGCAAACTGCTAATAGTGCTTTATCTCGCTTGGATATGTTGAAGTTTAAGTCAGGGAGTAGGGAGTAGGGAGCAGGGAGTAGGGAGCAGGGAGTAGGGAGTAGGGGAAATAATTAATGATTTATGTACGATAATTGATTATAACTTAGGCATAAACCGGGTTTATCGAGAAATTTCCTGATTTGAACAACAATAATTATGGCAATAAACCCGGTTTCTTGTTTGAGAGCGTAAGTTTTGTTATTATTCCCAATCGTTTGGTAATTGTCTCTCTAATTGAGTAATTGCCAATTTGATAATTTTCTTAATCTCCTCGTCTGACTCTTGTTCCCATGCTACTCGCAACGGTTCTAAAGCACTATGGGAACGAATTTTCATTAAAGACAAAGCTGCTGCCTTGCGGGTTTCACCGCTAGTAGGATGATTGAGTAATTCAACTAGACTGGGAACTGCTGGTTTGTAAGCTAAATTTCCCAAGACTGCTGCTGCTTCAATGCGTACCTCTTCAGACGAATCTCCCAGGGCAGTTATCAAAATATTGATAGCCTCCTCTTCTCCTGAATCTTGGGCAATTTTGGCGATCGCTCCTACTACAGCAGACCTAACTGCTACCTTTTCAGAATTAATTTCTCGATATAAATACTCTTTTGCTTCAGCTCCAATAAATGCCAAAGCCCAAGCGGCATGACCTTTAGTGCTTTCTGGATATTCTGCCGATCCTAAAATCTCTAATAGCACAGGAGCAGCAGATTCTCCTATCCGAGCTAGAGCACCAACCGACGATCCTTTAACTACCGTATCTTCATCATTAAGTAGGGCATAGACTAGGGGGGAAACTGTGTCTGGATCGGCAATTAGGGTCAAAGTTTTAGCACTAGCTCGTCGCACAACAGGATCGGAATGATTTAGAAGAGCTTCAGTCAAAAAAGGAGTAGCTGGCTTGCCAATTTGTCCAAGAGTCTCAGCAAAACCTAAGCGTACCATTCCTCGCGAATCGCCCAGGCATTCTACCATGAGTTGTAACCTTTGGCTATCATTAGTGTCAAAAGTTTTTTGGACTGCTTCTTGTCTAGTTTCTGCTAGAAAGACATCTATTTCTTCTGGAGAAAAAGTTTTTTGGACTGCTTCTGGTCTAGACTCTGCTAAAGAATTATTTGTTTGTTCTGGAGACATGGAAAAATTATAATAATTTGAGAAGTGAACTGTCCCGACGCTGACGCAAGCGTACAATCAAGGACGGCGACTTCGAGAGCGCTTGCCCGAAGTTTGCGGAGAGTCATCGGCTCGACCCGCAGCTGGGCACCTTGATGAACGTCGCCAATTGCTATGCCGAGATCGGCAAGGTCGCGAGCGCCTGGGCGAAGTTCGTCGAGGCCGAGGAGATGGCGAAGGTCCGCAAGGACCCTCGGGGCAAAGAGGCGAAGAAG
>NZ_JAAHGT010000690.1 GCF_010672385.1 Okeania sp. SIO2F4 | reverse complement strand
TGGTAATTATCAATTATCCATTATCAATTATCCATTAATGAAACTCCTTACTCCAGGATATCAGAGCAAAAAAGTTAATATGTTTCTGTAATTATAAATAATAAGTTGATTAAGATTAAGAGAGGGCTACTAAGAAGTTTTGGGTAAGGTTTTCCTGGGATTTTGGATAGCTTAAATTATTTTAAAGGTAAGTTTGAGTACCTTTAAGACAATCTTGATTAAAAAAAACTATACGGTCGCGCCCCTTTTCTTTTGCATGGTAAAGTGCTTCGTCTGCTTTAGCAATTAGAGATTGTGGAGACTCTGTTTTAGTAGGGATGACACTTGCAACTCCCATGCTCATTGTAACATATTTACTTACTCTAGAAGCAGAATGATTAATGTATAATTTGTGAATAGCTGTACGAATTAATTCTACTACTTTTTCTGCATTTTTACCAGATGTATTTGGTAAAATTATCGCAAACTCTTCACCCCCATAACGAGCTACTAAATCTGCGGAACGTTTAACAGTTTGTTTAATACTTTGAGCAATTTTTCGTAAACAATCATCTCCTGCTAAATGACCATAGTAATCATTGTAATATTTAAAATAATCTACATCACATAAAATTAAAGATAAAGGTAATTTTGTTCTTGTCAGTCTCCGCCATTCTTTTTCTAAATATTCATCAAAAGAACCACGGTTAGCAATACCTGTTAAGCCATCTAGTTTAGCAACTTTTTGGAGTTTTTGATTAGCAATAATTAAAGCTGCTTCTGCTTTTTGTAAGGCTAAGTTTTGCTTTGTTAGTTCTGATTCTACTTGTTTTTGAGCTGTAATATCGATAATTAAACCTTTAATTGCTAATACCTCGCCATCTGAACAGTAAACTCCTTTTCCTTGTTCCCAAACCCACTTTATTTCTTTCTTGGCTGTAATTATCCGATAAATCAACTGAAATGGTTGATTGTTGAGTAAAGCTTTTTGTCTTTCTTGCCAAAGATATTTTCTATCTTCTGGGTAAATTAATTGGTTATAGATAATTTTATTTTGAATCAATTCCTCGGATTGATAACCAGTCAAACTATAAAAATTGTCACTGACAAAGTTCATGTTTAAATTACAATCATTACTACTATAGTAAACCATCCCGGGTAAATTTTCTATTAGATTTTCTAGCATTAATTTATGCTCTTTTAGTTCATTTTCTACTTTTTTTCTTAAAGATATTTCTTGTTCTAATTTTTGATTTTGAGATTCTAGTTGTTTTTTCAAATAATGTACTTGAAGATGGCACTTAATTTTTGTTAAAACATCATCTGCTTGTATAGGCATTTTAATACCATCTAAGTTTTCTATATTTAATTGCTTAACTTGATTTATTTCATTTTGATTGGCTCCGATAAAAATTATCGGAATATGTTTCGTTGATTCTAAAGTTTGCACAAATCTGCAAATCTGCAATTTCTCTTTTGAAGTCAAACTTATTAATATTAGCTCTACCGATATATTTTGCAATGTGTTTATTGCTTCTTCTGTACTGTGAGCTACTACAAATTCATACTCATTTTCTCTTAATAGACTAGATAATAACTTAAGGTTGCTATAGTTATTTTCTACTATACAAATTACTTGCTCAGGAGATACTTGTAAATTTTTCATTTTTTTTAAAATCTGAAATTATTGACAATTAAAAATATTTCATACAAATAAGAAAAAACCTCTTGCCAAGCTTGAGGATGATTGTATCCCTTAATCTTTATCTTTCAACAGCACAGATTTTCCTTCCCCACCTAATATTAAAGGTAAAATGCAGGCTGAAGAATTAAGCAAGAGGTTTAACTTTAGATGCTCCTGATGTACTAACTCCCTAGATATTTCCTACGTCCCAAAAAGGACTTGGTTGTAGGATAACTGAACTTACAAAGGTTTTTAATAAGCTTCGTAAAAGTTCGTAGTTTGTCTGTACTATTCTATAATAATACTCTTTTTATCAAATTCAACTGGGTTATTACAATAGCCCGATTTTATTCTATGCTTTCGTCACAATGAAGAGGTAATGTTGAATAGTGTAATTTACCTAACAGTAAAATTACTATATAGCAATCCTATTTTAGTTGTAATATTTTGGTAAGTACCTAAAAATAATTAATTGCACAGTTATATTCCCTGTAATACCTATATGATGAAGGTTTTAGTATTGCCAAAATTGCAATTAATTTTGTGTACCAACTTAGTAATGAGAAGTTATAACTCAGGAGTCAGCTAGGGGAGCTGTCGGATTGACGACGTACATAATTTAAAAGGCTTTCAGTTAAAATGAACTGTTGTAAAAATTTTCACGAATCATTTCATATTGCTATATATAATTAAGAATACTATTCCTGGTTTAATATTCGCAACCATATAACAACTGTAGTACCACCATTAATTACTAAATCTTGCTCTTTTAAATAACTGGGTAACCATTGATTATCGACAGGAGAATATACTTTAATTTTACCTTGCATTTCATCTATCAAATTACGAGCAATTACTAATCCTAATCCTGTTCCTGGAATATTTGTTTTAGCTTTTTCTCCCCGATAGTTTCGTTCAAATAAATGTTCTAAATCTTCCGATGGAATGCCATAACCTGTATCACTGATAGCTATTGCCAGCATTGCTTCTGTTTGACTATTAATTGATTTATGATGATTTTGTTGTGGAGCTAAAGTTGCTAATTTAATATAAATATTTCCTTCTGTTGGAGTATATTTTAAAGCATTATCAATAATATTACTTAAAACTTCTCGCAAAGCTTTATAATTAGCTTTGACAGTTGGTAAATGATCGGGAAAATCAACTTGTAAATCTATATTACTTTCATCGGCAATTGCTTTGGCAGAAACTAATAAAGGTTCTAAAACTTGTTGTACAGAAACTGACTCTAAAAAATTAGCTCCTGGTAAAAGTCGCAGAGGTTTAGATTTTTGATTAGCTTCTTGATGAGCATCTATTATTTCTTCTATATCTCCATTTTGAGTTGTGCTTTGAAGATACTCACTTTCAGCAGGAATACTTAATATGTCTTCCCCAACATTAACAGTTTCATCAATTTGTTCAATTAATTCTCTGAGGCGATCGCTTTCTCGTAAAATACTATTAGCTATATTCCAGTTCTTATCTTCTGGTAAAAATCTTTTCAGTAATAACTTACCAAAAGTTCTTAGTGCAGTTAATGGACTTTTTAACTGATGCAGTATATTGTGCATCGTATCAAATTGTTCAGATTGCAACTGTTGTTGTTGCTGAAATTGTTGCTTTAACCATTCAGAACGTTGATCTAAAATGCAGGCTATGGTAATAGTATGAGCTACTTGTTGAATTTGAGTTTTTTCTTTTTGATTCCAGGGTCGGTCTTCTCTTGCTGTTACCAGTAATCCCATGACTACTCCATCATGGATTAAGGGTAAAACAATTTGATGCTCTTGCCAAGGATGATTTTTTGGCCATCCTGATTTTGATTCTGTTGTACGGTTGCTTGCTTCTAAAATTGGATAATTTTTGCCGATCGTTAAGGGTGCTGCTGATAATTTCGGAAGGTTATCTAATGTTTGTATTTCTGAGGTTACTTTTAAGACCGAAGTTGCTTCCCCACTTTGTGGTATTTCTGGATCTGCAATAATAGGAATTAGCTTTGCTTCACCCCCTTCTACCAGTTTCTCTGTCAAGTAAACTACGCTTAAGGTCGCACCCCAACTGGATACGAGAGCGATTTGGGATCTGCAAAGTTCGATAAATTCTGTACTGGTGGGAATTAGCATTAGAGCCATTTGTGGGATTTTCCACTGGACATCAGTTTATTTTAGATTTTAGATAACAGAGTGTATATTTTGTATCAAAATATTAAAAACACTTGAGTTTTTCTGTTAAAATTTATATAATCTTATCAAATTTGGTAGCCATAACTACACCCATCGGCTAACACAGGAGGTAAGGAAATTGGCTAGAAGACGTAAGCGCAAAAGTCGTCGTAGACAAGAAGGACGCAGGATTCTTGAGCAAGTGGCTCAGTATAGCATTGAAAGTGGTGAAGATAAACCAGTCACTGCTGCTCGTAAATTTATTCATGCCCAAGGTATTGTCCCACCTGCTGTACTTCTAGTGAGAAGAAATGAGCATACCACCGATCGGTACTTCTGGGCGGAAAAAGGTTTATTTGGAGCCCAATATGTTGAAGAAAATCATTTCTTGTTTCCGAGCTTAAAAGTTTTGATAGAACTTAAGACAGCCGACAAAAAACAGGTACTTAGTTCTACTCCAAGTTTAACTCAAGTTTAAGGACGTTGTATAAAACGTTTTTTTCTGGGTAAGCTGGAATATTTTTTTTGATTTATGACCAATAAGTACCAAGTTGATACTTAAATTAAGCAAGCGGGTAATGCTTAACCAGCATTCCCACTTTGTTTAATTTAGTATTATATAATCGCAGATTTTATTGCCCTTGAAGGCTCAACTAACTAAGATTTCAAGCTTCCATCTGCCAATGGACTTGATATCTTAGTTATTTTTATTTTTTATAGCTTACCAAAATAAATTACCGATACTATTTTGATAACATTTTTTAACAATGCACAATAGAAATATCTACTGAGGGGTTGGGTTATCTCCCAATTTTTGTGAAAAATTATCACAAACCCTTTGATTTTTCGCCTTGGTTATCGGTATCTAAAAAAAGAGGATTAATTGCTTGAATCTCTCTTAGGCAAATTACCAGGATATAGAATTTACTTACTCAGCTGATTTTTCCCAGAAATAACTCTTTACTCAGCAATTTTAGCAAAAAGGTCAACTCTTGATGTTTGTTAGTTTTTCTTAGCAAATAGGCAAAAGTTAATCAATCTCTTAAAGTTTGATATTTTTAGTTTGATTCTTGGTATGCTTTTAAGTTTAGAGCTGTTTGTAAAGCTGCTAATTCATCCCTATGAGCTGTGATGGAAAGTAAACTTTTGGTTTGAGAACCCTCAGTCAATATTCCTTCCAGCTTCAGATCGACTTTTTCTGGACGTTTAGACTTTTGCCAATAAAAAATACCTGCTAAAGGCGATACTAAAACTAGCCATATAAAGTATTGACCAAATTCAGGAACTAACATTGATACAGCCAACCCAAAACATAAAGCACCTACTGCTGCTAATAGGGTTAAGAAAAATGCCAAAAAGATCGGAAAAGGGTCGTGTAAGGAAAGGGTGTAGGTCTCGGTTGTCGGCGGATCATTAAAA
>NZ_JAAHGT010000069.1 GCF_010672385.1 Okeania sp. SIO2F4 | reverse complement strand
TCCCGAACGCAAATTCGTCTCTATATATAGCTTTCAACTAGCTTGTCACCCCGTGAGAAATAACTGTTGTGAGGAGTCAGTCCTCAGTCCTTAGTCCTCAGGAGGGAAGACAGGAGGAATATATAAGAAATATTGGAGATGGGGTATTGATAATTTCAGTATTTCTTTGGCAGGTGTCGGTACTCTCAGTCCTTAAATTTTATTATAACTGATTATCCGAACATGATATTAGAACTCAAAAGTCAGAAGTTATAATTTCCTAGGGTGCGTTTTGCTGCGCAACATGAAAAGCAACAGCGTAAGGCACCGAAAGTCCAGTAGTGGAGCGACACAGCTAAAATAGTGCATTAGAATAGCCAGCCAAAAGTTACTATTGTCAAGACAAGCATTGGCGGAGCAAGTGCGGTAGCTATATCGCTAAAAATAAACAATCAAAAACAAGCGCTGTGGACCGACGCAGCTAAAATGGTGCAATAGAATAGTCAGCAATGGAGAACAATAATCATGAGAAGAGGTCGGCGAGATCAAGTATATCTGAGGGTAATTAACAGCTTGATATAATCATAGATTATTTGCTATAACCTGTGATTATCTATATTTTATTTGATGCTACTAGGATTCACGCGCTGAGTTACACGCCACAAATCGGCAAAAAACCTTGCTGGCTAAACACGCGGGTGTGGCGCGTCATGCTTACAATTGGGGATTGTGGCTAACCAGAAATATATTACAGCATAACCAAAACTACCCAGGCAACAAAATCAAATTCCCGACTGCAATTGACCTTCATAAACTATTAGTAGCAATGGTTAAGCCTAATAACTATTGGTCGATACGAAGTATCTAAAACAGCACCCCAATATGCTTTAAGGTATTTGTCCGTTGCTTGGAAACGGTGCTTTAGCAAAGTGTCGGGAATGCCTAAATTCAAGAAAAAAGGTAGAATAGTAATGAATAATGAACAATGAACAATTAATAATGAAAGAAAACTAACTGGACAGTAAAAAGTTTTTTTCTTAATAAAACAGTTGGTTTCATGTGACAAAATGCTCCAGTTCCGACTGTATCGTGAATGGCGATCAAGCATTTAACAATTTTGTTAAAAGAAAACTAATTATTAATTATTAATTATTAATTATTAATTATTTAGATGGCTCAATATCGGTAGGCTTTAATCGTATAAAATTACCGAGAATTGGATGGGTGAAAACATTTGAAATTTTACCAGATAATGTATTTCCTAAATCTGTAACTTAAGCCAGGAAAGCTGATAGATGGTTTATTAGTTTCCCTATGGAAACCATACCCCAAATTACCGAGAAATCAGTGGATGTAGTTGGTGTAGATTTAGGTGTAAAATCTTTAGCTACACTCTCGACTGGCGAAGTATTTCCTGGTGCTAAATCCTACAGAAAGTTAGAAGCTAAACTATCTCGGTTGCAATATTTAAACCGACACAAAGTCAAGTTATCTAATAACTGGAGGGCAGCACAGCTAAAAATAGCGAGACTACACACAAAGGTAGCCAATATCAGGAATGATACATTGCACAAGCTAACTACTTACTTGGCGAAAAACCACAGCCAGATAGTAATAGAAGACTTAAATGTATCAGGAATGATGGCAAATCACAGCTACGTTGCATGCAACGTAGCTAAGGCTATTGCTGATATGGGTTTTTACGAGTTTCGTAGACAGGCGCGAGTACAAGTGTGAGTTATATGCTTCATCCTTAATCATCGTTGATAGATGGTTTCCTAGTTCTAAGACTTGCAGTAGGTGTGGTCAGGTTAAAAATTCTCTATCTTTATCTGAAAGAGTTATAGAGTGCGAACACTGTGGTTTCAGTTGCGCTCGAGATTTGAATGCTAGTTTAAATCTAACTTCGGCGGTCAGTAAGAGCTCCGCTCCGAAATGCGCGTTTCGCGATCTTAGTTGCGTTACGCCAGTTTTGCGAAGCAACAGCAAACGACCGTGGCAGCCAGAGGAGCTGGATAACGCCGACGTTGCCAGTGGAATAGGGAATAGAACAGATTGTAAGCACGAAAATCATAGATTTATATAGATAATCATAGGTTTCTAAGAACGGTAGAACAAAAAGATAACCTAGAAAAAATTACGAGAAATGGCCATGCACCAGCCCAAAAAATTTTACACCCTCGAATTCTCCTAATGTGTGACGAAGCAGAACAAACCACGAGAATTTGGAGTGATGAAGAAATATGTGCATTCACTCTCTTAGAGAAATCAAGTAGATCCCAATGAAGTGATTCAGTTGTTTTCGCGATCGCGTAATTCAATAATGGCCAGAACTTTCTGGAAAACTTTCGTTCCCAACTCTCTAGGGAACTGCTTTACAAAGACGAGGTGGTCGTCTAACTAGTCAATCTCGTCAATCTCGCTGGTCAGGGAATAAAATTTGTGAGTAATATTGCTATTCAAAGTTATTGTCTCATATTCCGCACTTCAAATTGAAGCATAACCTTATTATGCAAAGTATCTAGATTTTGTTAAGTATAATTACTCATTAAATTAGATAACAAGAATACCTACATTTCGTATTTCAAAATGTAGTTTTATACATGGCGAGTCAAAAGTCAGGATTCAATGGACACTGCCAATTGGATAAATAAATACAAAGCCAATTTAAAAATGATTTTTTTAAGTATAAACACTTATTACATTACAGGCATTCATACTACTTCTAGTATTTGAAAATGAAAAATTTATCTTATTGCCAATAAATATGTATTAATTTATACTTTAATTAAGAATTTTAATATATTTTTATATTTTTTTAGATTTGATATACAATTATTTATATTTAGTAAACATTTGTATATTTTCTGTATATATTTATGTGGGTAAAACTACGGAAAGATTTTTTAGTATGAAAAAGATTAGTATGAAAGAGATATTGAGTTTGATTGAACACAAGCAGGTGGAGTTCAGTCAGCATTCCCTATATAAATTCCTCAGAAACGAGGCTATTGCTCCTCAAAAAAGACTAGCTTTTGCACCTTGCTTTGCCTTTTTCGTCATGGGTTTTGGAGAACTCAATACTTGTGTTTTTCGAGACATCCTAACAGATGATCCAATTCAAGATTTAATCAATCAGCATACTTATGAAGATGACAAACATTGGATTTGGTTTTTAGAGGATTTAGAAAAACTCGGAATAGACTACTCACTTCAATTTAGTAAGACTCTCAGATACCTTTGGAGTAAAAAAACTAATTTCTCTCGCTGGACTACTTATAGACTGTATCGACTTGCCTATCAAGCGCATCCTATTCAAAAATTGGTTATGATCAAAGCAATTGAAGCGATCGCCAATATTTTTCTCAGTGCAACGGCAAAAGCAGTAATTGATTTACGGGAAATTTCTCAACAGACATACTATCACTTTGAGCGGTTTTACTTCTTGGTAGATTATAATTATCAGATGCACTCGGAAGAGCAAGAGAAATTCATTAGACATCTCCAAATTCCAGTCGAATTGCATAAAAATGTTGATAAAGTTGTTAAAGAGGTCTTTGAGATTTTCACAGAATTCTCCAGTGCTATTTTGGAGTATACCAAAACTCATTGTATTGATGAACCTTTGAAAGAGATGGCAATACTTGATGAACTAAGAAACTTGAAGCAAAAATTCCCAATTAATAGATATCTCCAACATAAAAATTAAGGGCTTCAAGGATTAAAGTTCTATTTTTCTTTTTCCTCTTGTTGCCTTGCTTTAAAGACTTTTTATACCAATTTCATCAACTTAGGCTACACTACTTATCTTACTCAAACATGAAATAATTTCCGGAAATTGCTGTAGGGTCATTTCAGTTATCAGTTAGCCTCCTGAGTCTGAGCTTCGCTTTTCATGTCGCGCAGCGAAACAGTTAGCTTCCTAGGTCTGAACTTCGTTAAGAGTACCTCTGACTGAAGCCTCTGGCTTGAAATACTGAAGTTGATTTTTTTTCATCCCCTTGAAAGGGTAGGCTATTGACCTGATTTTTTGGTCAAAGTTTTGAGCCTGTAAAATCTTAATGCATGACTTTTGAACGCATGACTTCCGTGAAACGGTATTATTATTTATGATAATATTTTAAAAATAAGCATAAGAGCCTCTCATAACCAAGAGGCTCTGTCGCGATAGAATTTTGAAGAGGTGGGAAATTATCAGGATTTTAATTTAGTAATTCATTTGATTTAAGCCTTATTGGCTGATTTCTTTTTGGATAAAATACCTGCACCAGCAAATAAACCTAAAGCAAGTATAGCAGAAGGTTCAGGTACTTTATCAGGTGAACCACCACCACTCAAGTCGTCATATTGGTATGTCACTGTAACACTCGCTCCAGCTTGTGTAGAAATAATAGAGGCAATGTTAGCTGCACCTGTCACCTCTGAATCAGTGGAAGCAGAGAATAAAAACTGTACATTATCATCACCAGTGAAGAAATCTAATACAGCTTGGTCATTATAAAAGTTCTCTCCACTTAATGAAGCTATTAGTCCGTCAAAGGTGCTACCAGAAGTACCTCCAAAATCTGTATTACCATCATCAGCAGTTGCATCAAATGAATCTGATGCACTTGCTGTTTCTTCAAACAAAGGGTTATTGAGACTATCAGTAGACTCAAGTAACTGCAAAATACCTTCAAGACTAAAAGTTAAAGTTTGAGCTTGTGCATCTAGGCTCTCTACTTTGGCATCGCCCACGATTTGTCCATCAAAGCCAACTGTGACACTTTGAAGTGTACCAAGACTACCATCAAATTTTTCAAGTGATAAGAGGGCATCCGTAATATCTGTTGGTGCTAGATCGACAGTGTCTGTAAATGTTTTAGTCAGAGCATTAGCAATACCAGCATTCGCCATTACACCAGTAAATGCAACTGTAGCAGTTAAACCAGCAAGGAATTTAGAGTTAATCATGTTATTGATTATGTTTTGGATTTGTGTTTGTTTAATTAGTTACTTTATAACAATTCCCTGTAAAGAAAGCAAGTATTTCTACTTGATATTTACAAAAATTTCATAAAAACTAAGTATTTTGACTTAATTTTTGCCAAAAGTCCAAAATGCAAACGTCAAAAATAATCTCTGATATGAAATCCGCTCGGGTTCGGTGTAAAAAAATGTTCCATCTTCAGCTATTGCCAAATCTTTCTATCTCTCCCCATCTCCCCACCCTCTATATCTAATTACACCAATGCTACCGGATTTTATCTAACTGAGGCGCGATAATTTAGAAATGTCTTAACCTTTACTTAGATTGCTATATTTTTGGATAAGTATTTCAAGGATTAAACTTCTCTATAAAATATTGATTTTTCGTAAATGATAGTAGTTGCTATAATACTCTTAGAATCCTAGTAATTCTATCGCTGAGGAGTCACTCCTCAGGAGTCAGGAAAAAAAAATACTTGAACCATTGAATTATATAATGTATTGAATAGTATGTCTGTGTTAAGAGGAAGTAATTTTGCGATTATTGCATAACGGGATTTGATATTACACCCGAATATAATAGAATTAACTAAACCGATGTTTTAGGTGAGGTTTCTGAAACCCCGCCTCTCTAAACAGCGGGGTAGTTCATCCTTCTTCAAACAGATACCATTGCAGTTTCTAACTTTACTATTAATTTTAAACCAAACTCTTCCTCAAACGCCTCCTTCTTATATTCCAAACTCCACAACTCCAAAGCACAATCATCTTTAGGGTCAGTAGGTCGTAACCAGAGATGAAATTCCCGTTGATTTTTGTTTAACCAACATTTCACATTAGCGATCGCTCCTTTTTGTCGCCTATCTAAAGCTATCGCTAACCGCAACAATGCACTCAACTCAGACACAACTTGTTGATATTTTTTGGGTAAATTTTGATAATGCTCGTGTTTTTTCTTAGGTAAACTCTTGCGGTGATAACGAGCTAAATTAGCAATAACTTCAATTTCAATCTCACTATACCCCAGTAACTCCCCATTCCGAATCAAATAATAAGAATGTTTATGGTGTTCTGAATGACTTACATATAAACCACAATTATGCAAAATTCCTGCTGACCATAATAACTCTCGTTCATCACATCCCCACTCATGCAGCACTCCCTGAGTTTGGTCAAATAAATACAACGCCCAAGAAGCAACCCGTTCGCTATATTCCATATTGACCTGATATTTTTGGGCAATTTTGAGGGTGTTACGTTGGCGAATTGAACTTTGAAAACGGAGGCGATCGTCTATCAAACCATGATTCAACATCCAGTCAACTATTACACCCTCCCTCAAACTTCTTTCACAGACAGTTAGCGACTCCATTCCTAATAAACTCATTGCTTCCTGTAACACCAAAGCACCCGCCAAAATTATTTCTGCTCGCTTTTCAGACATTCCTGGAACTTCTAGTCTTTCAGAAATAGATAGTTTCCTTAACTTGTTTATTAACTCTTCCAATTCGGCAAAACTAAACTGATAACCCCCCAGAGGAGTTGGTACACTTCCCAATTTTTCATAAGCATGAATAGTTGCTAAAGTTTCAATAGTACCAGCAGTTCCCACTAACCGAGGTTGTTCACCTTTGTTGATGTTAGCTAATAATTCTTCTGTCGGACGTTCCAATAAACCTCTAGTGTATGCTTGCAAATATGCAAACTGACTCTTACTAATGGGGTCAGTGGTAACAAATTCTTTCGTCAGACGTACTGCACCTACTTTTGTACTACTTAGAGTTCTCGGTGTATCGCTATCACCTAATATCAACTCTGTCGAACCTCCACCAATATCAATAATAATATGGGGTTGGTTGTTAAATTCCATTGCTGAAAGCACCCCTAGATAAATTCGTCGTGCTTCTTCTTGACCGGAGATTAAGTTAACATATAGGTTTAACTCATCAGCTATTCTGTTGAGAAATTCTTTGCCATTGGGTGCTTCCCGTACAGCACTGGTAGCAACTGTGATAGTTTGTTCCGCATTAGCACTTTTGGCAATTTTTTGGAAACGCTCCAAAGTAGCGATCGCTCTATCCATCACTTCTGGTTTTAAATTACTCTTCGTTCCGCACTCTCCCAGTCTGACTGTTTCTTTGTCTCGGTCAATAATGGTAAAAGTGGGTAACCTGGGGTCAATTTTTACTACCACCAAATGTAACGAGTTGGTACCCATATCTATTGCCGCCAAGATACGGTCTTTGTTTCCTAGTGGAGTAGGAATTCTAACTAGAGGAACAGATGTAACCATATAAATGTGTCCTAATTTACAAGTTTGTTAAATTTTAGATTAAATAATGTCATCTGTTTTATTATGACAAAAAATAACTAAAATGGACTTTTTCTATTGACAAATTATGCTTCTTAAGGTATTAGCTAAGAGAAAAAACTCGTAAAATAGGCATCTTGCCTGTAACAGAAAAAAACTTGTAGCACAGGTTTCTTACCTGTAACAAGCGTATTTGACTCAGACAAAATCATCTATCAGGACTTACGCATAACCACTTTATAGTGCCTTTCAGATTGATTTAACCTCGCGTCATAACCAAAACCCTGTAGGGGCGATTCGCGAATCGCTCCTACAATGGTCTACCGAAATCAAACTAAAACAATGCCAAAAAAATCTATTCCCAGAATTGAATATCTACGAGTGCAAAACTATTGCGCTCTGCGTGATTTAGAACTAAAAAAAATCACTCCGTTAACTGTATTTTTAGGTCCTAATAGTAGTGGTAAATCAACAATATTTGATGTCTTTGCTTTTTGATCAGAATGTTTTACATACGGTCTCAGAAAAGCTTGAAAAAAAAGGATAAATTTAGATAATTAATAACTATAAATACTGAAGTAAATATAGTATTTGAAATTAAATATAGAGGAACGAAAACATCGCCTTTAATTACATATAATCTTGCAATTTATGAAAGAATAAAAAGTCCTTATGTTGCTGAATAATGGTTGGAATGGAGAATAGCAAAAAGAGGAAAACTTTTAAGTTTTTAGACTTTAAAGAAGGGGAAGGAAAAGTAACTACTGGAGAAATGCCTGATGCAGAAGACGAAAGAGTATCTGAAAAACTAGAATCTGCTGAATTTTTAGCAGTAAGTACCCTAGGACAATTTGCTAAACATCCTCGTGTTAGTGCCTTGAGAAAATTTATTACAGGTTGGCATCTTTCCTATTTAACTGCGGACAATACTCGCAGTATTCCTGAAGCTGGTGCCCAAGAAAGATTATCGCCAACAGGTGATAATTTACCTAATGTTATTCAATATCTTAAAGAACAACATTCAGAACGACTTGAAAAAATTCTTGATATTCTTTCTCGTCGATTTCCACGTTTAGAAAAAGTTGAAGCTTCAACTATGCAAGATGGGAGACTTTTACTACAGATAAAAAATGCTCTTTTTGCTACACCAATATTAGCAAAGTTTGCTTCTGATGGTACTTTAAAAATGTTAGCTTATCTTACTGTTTTACACGACCCATATCCACCACAACTTATCGGTATTGAAGAACCTGAAAATAATTTATATCCTCGTTTATTACTATAACTTCCTGAAGAGCGTCGTGCTGCTTCAGCTAATACTCAATTGATGGTGAAAGCTAATTATCCGTTTTTTATTGATGGGATAAGACCACAATAATTATGGGTACTTTACCGAGATGAAAATGGTTATACTCAGGTTAAACGTACTAGCGAAATGCGAGGCATTAAAGAATTTATGGAAGCAGGAGCATCTTTAGGTAATTTATGGATGGAAGGCTATATTGAATTTGGAAATCCTTTAAAAAATCAAGGCGCTCCACGCAAAAATCCAGCTAGAAATTAGTAAGTATAGGAGTAGCTAACGAGTGCATATTAAATTTCTAGTGGAAGATTTTTCAACGGAGGAAACTCTCTGTCATTTATTCGCAAATATTCTGGGCGATCGGATAACTTTTGATACTCACTCTTTTCAGGGTAAACGAGATTTACTTTCTAAACTACCGAAACGATTAAAAGGATATAAAAAATGGATATAGCGATTCCCAAAAAGCGTGAGGTACAAAGCTCGTAATTTTTAGGCAGTAGGGAGCAGGAGTTATGGTTATGTGCGAATAGGAAAAACAACTATACTTCAGTAACTTGATAAACGCTATTATTCCGAGTTCTACTCATTTTTTATACTGTCTTAGATTGAGAATTTATCAGTGCGACTCGTTGGCTAGTCAAGACTGCTGAAAAGTAGGTATACCTAGCCTTCCGTGGCTAATCTTGAAGGAGGTTAAATATATGGCCACAGGAAAACTCTTATACCCTTGGTGGTGAGATTCCATCCGCCCTGTTGTTGGGTTGACAGCATAGGCCACACTGGTGAGAATGAACATCAAACTGGTGAAGCTGGTCTAAAAGCGGGAAAATACCAGTTACCGAGGAACGATACCGCAAGCAAAAGACTGACAAGTGGACGAACACGAAGTAATTAAACTCTCGTTATTCAGAAACATCCCAAAGGTAGCTATGGGATGTAGGACGAAAGTCAGAGGGTCTATGGATATTACTATTGTAAAGGTAATATCAACAACCATACCACACCCTTCCGGAGACTTTACCTCACTAAATCAGCCGTAAAAAGGAATAAGGGAACGAGGAAACCTCCCTAAGACACCTGAGAATATAGGTCGAAATCGAAGGCAAGCCATTCAAGGTCAATCTGCACAAAGGTTGCAGGTCTTAGGGAGAATAGGATTGGCTAAGAAGCATACTAATTAATAATTAATAATTAATAATTAATAATTAATAATTAATAATTAAGAGCTGCGCAGAGCGAGTAAATATTCAGAGGCTGAATTGCTTGCTATACTTAAGTAATGGGAGTTATTGTTCAGTCAATCCCCAATTACTAAAAGCTAGATGTTATAACACTTTTGGCGAAGTTTACGCGTATGCGCTCTAATCATTATTCATTATTCATTATTCATTGCTGACGTACCCACTGTTAGACGTAATGTAAGGTAATCATTAGCAATGAATAAGGCTAAAACACTAAAAAGATGTTTAGGAAACCCTAAACCATTTTTAAGCGTGGCATGGGATACAGACAATATACCGAATCAAGTCAGTGTCAATCCAAATCTCAAGTGGAGAGATATTGACTGGAGACGGGTTGAGAAGAATATATTTAAGTTGCATGCATTTAATTTACAGAGCATCCAGCCGTGGCGAAATCCGCTTTCCGGCGTAAATACCAAAGACTTCTGACCAAAAGTTATTACGCCTTGTTGCTAGCTGTTAGGCGCGTGACCCAGGATAACCAAGGTAAGAAAACTGCTGGCGTGGACGGAATCAAAAATCTACCACCAATGCAACGTTTCAACTTGGTAAACCTACTTTCATCACGCTATCTCAAAGCAAGCCCTACCCGCAGAGTCTGGATACCAAAACCAGGTAAAGATGAAAAGCGACCGCTTGGAATCCCCACAATGTACGACAGAGCCTTACAAGCCCTGGTTAAATTAGGTATGGAACCAGAATTGGAAGCACACTTTGAACCTAATAGCTATGGTCTTTTCCGGAGGTCAACACATGATGCCATTGAAGCCATCTTTAACAGCATCAGAATCAAACCAAAATACGTTCTTGATGCTGACATATCCAAATGTTTTGACCGAATTAACCATGATGCACTGCTAGGAAAGATTGGAAAGACTCCCTACAGACAACTAATCAAGCAATGGTTAAAGTCTGGTGTAGTTGACAAAAACCAATTCCACCCACCCCTCTTGCTCCCCTCCCGGGAGGGGATGGGGGTGGGTACACCACAGGGAGGGGTAATATCACCTCTAAAGCGCAAACATCGCCTTACACGGTATGGAAGAAAGATTAATGGAATTTGCCAAAACCCTCGATATGAAAGATAAAAGAGGTAATCAAATAGGCAAACGTAACAAAATAAGTAGTCTTTCTCTAATACGCTATGAGTCTCGACTTTGTTATCCTACACGAAGACATCAAAGTAGTCCTGCAAGCAAAGACCGTAATACAGGAATGGTTAAACCAGGTAGGATTAGAACTAAAACCTCCAAAAACCAAAATTGCCCATACCTTAGAGGAACACGAAGGAAATAAACCCGGATTTGACTTTCTAGGTTTCACAATTAGGCAATGGAAAGTTAAGTCAACCAAACAAGGATTTAAAACGCTGATTAAACCGTCCTTCAAGAGTATTAAAACTCATTATAGGAAAATTGCAGATATATGTGATACTCACAAAACTGCTCCAGTTAAAGCTCTTATAGCTAAACTGAATCCGATAATAAGAGGATGGGCTAACTACTTCTCAACCGTAGTCAGCAAAAGAATATTCAACAAAATGGATATGCTCTTATGGAAAAGATTATGGAGATGGGTGAGTAGGAGGCATCCAAATAAGTCAGCCACATGGGTTAAGAAAAAGTATTTCCCCAACGTAAAAGGAACCAGGAATTGGGTACTTAACGATGGCGAATATATACTAAACCGACACTCGGATGTACCCATCATAAGGCACATCAAAGTTAAAGGTACTGCATCACCCTACGACGGTGACTGGACTTATTGGAGTAATAGAGTCGGTAAATATCCGGGCGTAAAGAAAGAAGTCACAATGCTGTTAAAACGGCAAAAGAATAAATGCGCCTGAATGTGGATTAACCTTTAGGCCGACCGACCTTATGGAAATAGACCATATAAAACCAAGTTCTGAAGGTGGTGATAACACATACAAAAACAAACAACTGTTGCACCGACATTGCCACCATACTAAAACTGCCCTAGATAACAAAAAGTATCCGAAACCAAAGTTACAGGACTTACCTGAAGGATATTTATGGGTTGACGATATGTTGGTTCTAAAGCAGGGATATACCTATGACAAAGGACGTTTAAGAGAGGAGCCGGATGAGGTGAAAGTCTCACGTCCGGTTTTGAAGACGAGTCGGGTAGGGTAACTTACCTGGCTTAGTTCAACGTTATAATTCTCTTCTTACCTAAGTTATTTTATTCACGATTACTTTTGACTTCCGTAAAACGGTATAACCTATGAAAAAAAGTATTTTGAGAGAATGAAATATATCGTAACAAATAATCTGTTAATTTTCAATATTTCTTAATACTTATCTAGCTTTGTTTAATGATTTGTCGTGTTATGGTAGATAAAAATATTAAAATTTATATAAGTAATAAGAACTATAACGTTATGGTTATAACTGTCTCATATGTAAGTACAACAGAAGCAGCATTTCTACTTAATATTTCTACAGGTAGATTACGATTGCTGCTGAATCAAAAGCGAGTCATCGGTGCGAACAAAGTTGGCCGACGTTGGATGATGCCACTCAATGCTCGGGGAATGCCAGAAATCATACCGGGTACTCGTGGTCCTGAAGGTACTTGGAACAAAAATAATCGTACAGCCAATACTTTTGTTCATGTACTGCGCAAAACCATAGATTACAACAGGGAAAATGGAACTTCTCATCCGGCAGTTGCTGTAAAAGTCGGAGATAAAAAAGATTATTGTCATGCTCTGAAAATTCACGGACCTTGCCAAATAGTTTATCAACCTCATCAACCTAATAGAAGTCAAGCTGGGGGTGCCCGCCTATGGATAGAGGTTGAACCACAACATATTGTAGAGCGGGTGTATTTTTCAGGTGGGGATTATGGTCCGCCTCCGGAAGTGGTTCAGCAGAGAGCAAGATTTGAAAAGAAAAAATAAAAAGTCAAAAAGGGAAAGCTGAAAAAGAAGGGTAATTAATAGAAGAAATTAAGTAATTTATATAAATATAGTCATTTAACTTTAGATTGAGACAAAGCTTTCTTGCTATGAGCGAGTTTCAGACGAAAAAACGTCTCATCTTTAAGTTAAACTACTATAGTTAGTTTGAGAAGGAAGATTGTTGAGCAGAGTCTATGTTCTGTTCTATTTCTTCCTGTCTAGTTTTGGCTGCTTATAAAAAGAGGTATCTAATGATTGGAGAATTATAATTTTAGTAGATAGAGATAATGAAGATTGTAAAAAATTGAAATTACAGTTAGAAAAAATTGCTAGAGATGCTGGATTTGCGACGAAAAGTAAAAGTAAAAAGAAATATCAATTAATTAACAGAATTATGATTGAAGAATTAGAAGCTTGGTTTTTTGGAGATATTCCAGCTTTGACTAAAGCGTATCCTAAAGTATCTAAAAATCTAAGTCAAAATGCTAAATATCGTGACCCGGACGACATTAAATGTGGTACTTGGGAAGCTTTACAAGAAGTGCTTCAAAGAACAGGTTATCATCAAGGAGGATTAGAAAAACTGAAAGTTGCTAAAGATATTTCACCCCAGATGAATCCTCCAAAAAATACTTCAAAAAGTTTTCAAGTTTTCCATCTTTGTTTATTAGAAATAATGGAATATGAAAAAAATTAATTTGATGAAATTGAAGAAGCGATCGCCTCTAAAAAATATCACAATTTATATTACGTTCAGTAGAATAATAATAATTACGCTCCTAGCTTTGCTTGAGCAATTAAGATAAACATTTTAAGGCAAAATTATAAACAAATTTGATATTATAACTCATAACTAATAACTGATAACTAAAATGACTCAATCTACTCTACCTGAATCAGAATCAACCTTAATAAAAGTAATCAAACTTCTGAGATGGGATAAACCTGCTGGACGTTTTATTTTAATGATACCTGCTTTATGGGCCGTATTTTTAGCCACCCACGCCATGCCACCCATACCATTAGTCGGAGTAATAGTAGTAGGAACATTTGCTACCAGTGCCGCTGGTTGTGTAATTAACGATTTATGGGATCGGGATATCGATCCAGAAGTAGAGAGAACTCGCGATCGCCCCCTTGCTTCCCGCGCTTTGACCATTCAAACAGGTATTTTTATTGCCATTATTGCCTTTGCTTGTGCGGGAGTTATCGCCTTATATCTGAACCCCCTGAGTTTTTGGTTATCTGTAGCTGCGGTTCCAGTAATTATCTGTTATCCTTTAGCAAAGCGAGTTTTTCCAGTACCCCAGTTAGTATTATCTATTGCTTGGGGTTTTGCGGTTTTAATTAGTTGGAGTGCTGCTGTAGCTAAGTTGGATACTGCAACTTGGATATTGTGGGGTGCAACTATTGTTTGGACACTGGGTTTTGATACAGTTTATGCCATGAGCGATCGCGAGGATGATCGACGTTTAGGTGTTAATTCTAGCGCTTTATTTTTTGGTGAATATACTACTAATGTTGTGGGTATATTTTTCTTTTTAACTGCTGTTTTATTAGGGTTATTAGGAATAGAAATGGAGCTACATATTGGCTTTTGGATAGGTCTGGGAATTGCTACAGTTTTTTGGTTTAGTCAATATGGAAAATTACGGCAAGAAGATATTTTGAAACCTTACGGTCAGATATTCAGACAAAATGTTTGGATTGGTTTTATCTTATTAGCTGGCATGATTACAGGTTTCATATTTTGATGTAGAAGGCACGACAAAGATTTTAACATTTTAACATAGATGCAGGGATGATACCTAAAAATACTGTAATTTATAACTCCCTGTTCTCTATTTATTGATGAAAAAAATAATTATTGGGGTTGTATCATGTCCGCTTAATAAGTGATAAAAAAAACTTTCTCTTCCTTCTCCTGACATAGTAGTCGCCATTACTAGCGCGGACATTCTCGCTCCTCTCAAATTTAGTCCGTGCTGTGAATTTAACTTCTGTACGTCGCCCTACCGACAGCTCCCCTATCTAACTTCGCGCCTTCTGACTTCAGCTATATCTTCTTTCTTTCTCCCCTTCTTTCTCCTAATTTCTCACTCCTCCCTAATTATTTATAACTATGATTATCCGAAAATGATATTTATAGTTATGGGCAGTGGCGCAACTTCAACAAACCTAAAAAATGTCTGCAAACTCACTCAATTAATTGCTCAACAATCATGGTTATTATTGATGGGTGGGCAACATCAGAGTGTCAATACTGGGAGTAAAGCGGTGAAATCTGCTAATGGTTTAACTATTGATATTTTGCCTGGTAATAGTCTTATTTGTCTTTAGTTCATACCCAATTTTCTCAAAGTTATACCTCTGGGTGAGTTCATTAATTGATAATGGATAATGGATAATTGATTATTACCTCGGGTTTTAACCGTTACGGAATTGAATATAAGGAATATTTTCTTTTCTCTTGGTTGATTGGATATGGCGTTTAGCGTTCCGCACAACGCGCGTTTTTCATGTCGCGCAGCGAAACGCGGAGCGACTTGAATTGCGTTTCGCTTTCCTACGGAATAATTGCGCAAACGCGACATGAAACGCGGCTCTGTAAGAGCGGGAGACCTCGCCATCCCTCCTAAGGTCATGCTGCCTCTTGCCTCCTTCGGAGGAGCTACCTCTTGCAGAGGAGCTTCGCTAACGCTAACGCAAACGACCGCTCTCTTGGTCGATTAGACATCTGGTGGAAAAGAGGGAACACTTAACACTTAACACTTAACAGGAAGAAAGAATAGATAATTTCTGGATGAGAATTGATTTGATTTTTAATTTTCACGGGCTTTGTGTATTGGATATGGCGAGGTCTCCTCGCCATCCCTCGACCGCTTTTTCCCCTATCCAAGGGGAGACTTCAAGGCGCGAATTATTTAATTATTAATTATTCGGTAAATTTTAAAGAATATATAAGTTTAATTACAAAATATTAAAATTTCCCACAAACTCTTAAAAACTTGTTATTTTAATAAAACATTTAAAAAACTGTTAAAAACAAACTATGAAAGTATCAAATTCTTCAATACATCTAGGTCAATCAATATCCCTAGGAATTGTTTTATTACTAATGAGTCTAGGGATTATGCTTTTGACAGCTATAATGATAGCAAATGGTAGTTAAACAAAACAATAGACCTCTTGAGTTAGAGGTCTAGTTAGTCCAATTTTAAGATAATTTTAGTTTTGATGAATAGGGTGGGATAGTGGCATTCCCACCCTATAAACGTACCAAAAGATTTTTACCATGAGTATCAGTACCACAGGTATTAAGCAAACCATAGGTAGCACTAAGTTTTTTCACTTGTTCTGTTTGTTTTGGACTAGGAGACCAAGGTTTAGTATGAGTGTAACCATAGTAAGTCTCGACGCCATCAATACCCAACTTCGCTGCTGCCTTGATTAAGTCAGTAGCAGAACGCTTATAACGACAGGGATGAGCGAGTACCGCCAAACCACCCGCTTCTTGAATAGCAGTAATGACATTAGCAGCTTGATATTCTTGACCTTTAGTCGCCTTTCCTGTCAAATAAGGTTGTAAACTCGGATGTTCTAGATCAAAGCCATATCCGAGAATATGTACCTCAACATTCAGTAAGTTGGCATTAATTTCTACCCCACTCCAGAGAATAGGTGCTAAATGCTCTCGATCTGGATTAATAGATTTCCAGTTTTCTAACCAACTTTGAGCTATTTGATAACCACCAATACTATGATGGTCAGTAATGGCCAAACCTTTGAGACCGATCGCAATTGCTTGCTCTATTAAACTCTCAGGTCTTAACTGTCCATCGGAGTAGATTGTATGCATATGAAAGTTATAAGAATTTGGACAGCTATAGGCATCAATAGTTTCAAAGATTTGCTTAATTTTAGAGTAATTATTAACCACTCTTTTGTGAGTAAAATCAGGAGCCAAAGTTATGTTGATAGACATATATCTTCATAAATTGTTACTTTATCCAATATATCTAAAATTTGGCTGACAAGCTGCAAATTTGTCCCAGTTAACTAATTTGACATCCTCCCAACGCTGCTCTACGAGACAGCGCGGGATTCCCTAGCATCACTGTTAGAGACTTTCTGTTTCTTAGCACCCGCATAAACGAGATTTACTCTCAGATGGTCTAAAGGCGCACTCCTAAAGACTTGCCAGCGCCGCCAAAGGGGGTCTCCCCCATGAGCGACTGGCGCTGACACTGCGAGTCCCGCAGCCTTCGAGCGTGGGCGTTCCCTCTCTTGGTCAGCATTCCGCAAGCGAGCTGTCGGCGGCGCGGGGTCTGACCGCTTGCGTCTGACGCCGACGCGGGTTCCCATCCGCAAAATATTTATACTAGCGTTAATATCTCGATCGTGGTGAGCTGCACATTCAGGACAATCCCACTCTCTAATATTTAGAGGTAATTTCTCCACTACATGACCACAATTAGAACAACGCGCGCGAACTAGGGAAATATCTATCAATTTTGATTAACTCTCGGCCATACCAATCAGCCTTATACTCTAATTGCCTGACTAATTCGGACCAGTTGGCATCACTAATTGCTCTTGCGTGCTTTGTGATTCGCGGACCATATTTTTTACCGCTAAATCTTCAACTACAATAGTTTGATTTTCTCTAATTAGTTGTAGGGCAGCCGTCGGATTGGCGACGTATGTTAGCTTATGAGTATAGTCAAGCCTTGAATCTTTAATTTTTGCGTGTATCCTAGCTACTTTAAGCCTAGCTTTTTGATAGTTATTAGACCCCTTAGTTTTTCTCTTTAGAGACTTAGCCGCTAGCCTCAGTTTCTTGTGTAATTTGTTTAGATTCTTAGGGTTGGCTACTTTTTCTCCATTACTGGTAGTTAAAAGACTGGTGATACCTAAGTCAATACCTACTTGTTTGTTACTCGGTTTGAGTCTTAAATCTCTGGTGTCCTTGACTCTCAAAGATACAGACCATCTACCACTAGGGTCAAGTTTGACAGTAATTGTACTAGGCACACAGTTTTGGGGTAGTTGCCTACTCCACCTTATAGATAATGGTTCAGCACATTTAGCTAGATAAACTTGACCATCTTTCCACTTGAAAGCAGACTTTGTGAATTCAGCACTACCACCCGGCGCGTTTTTTCTTGAAATTAGGATATTTAGCCCGCCCACTGAAAAAGTTAGTGAAAGCAGTTTGTAGATGTCTCAAACCTTGCTGTAATGGGACGCTACTGACTTGTGTGAGTAAATCTAAATCTTCCTGCTTTTTCCAGTTCGTCAGCATAGCAGAAGTTTGCTTATACCCTACTCGCTCTTTGTTTTCATACCAAGCTTGAGTTCTAGCAGCTAAAGCTCTGTTGTAGATCAGTCGAACACACCCCAATGTTCTCCGCAACAGGTTTGCCTGTTCTGGAGTAGGATAGAACCTAAACTTGTAAGCTTTCTCAACCATTTACTGCTTGCTTATTCTTATGTTTACATTTTAACATACTCCGTGTGAAACTGCAACATCGATTGGCATTCCCATACGGCGCTCCCCTAGGGGAGAGCGCGGGTATAAATGCCAACATTCAGATAAAAGTTCTCAGTGCAGTTGTTGAGGAAATATGCACAGAATCAGGCAACAGCTCCAGAAAGTAACAGGAATAATAGTTTCAGAGTTTTTATCATTTTTGGGACTTTTGATAACTCATCTTTCACGAGTCACTTTATCATCTAATTAAGTAGACAAAAATCGTTAAATCGCCTCGTATTTATACTCTATAAATTATCTTTATTCACCTTCCTCATAGTCAAATCAGAAGGTTTATTAAGTATAAATACTTAATTTTTTCTCTAATTAGCTATTTTCTAAAGGACTCTATGTGAATCCCATTCGCTCTTATACGCCAACAAATTTACCGAAAAATAAAGGTATAAAGCCTATTCTTTTAAGGAGAAAAAAAGTGCTAGGATATCTCCTTATCCATATTCCGTTACGGTTTTGCTTGAAGTAATTATCCATTATCCATTATCCATTATCCATTAATGAACGATCCGCTACCTCACTGATTATCTTTTCTACTATATTTTTAAATTCAGAATATTTATTATAAATCATTGAATAAGTAGGTAGGCACGAAAAAATCAAACTATGTAAAGATAAGTAAATACGGAAAGTTGATCTATCAAGGTGATTTTTTTATGGGCGCTCGTTTCAGGATTTTTCTCACTCGTGAGCAAGACCAAAAA
>NZ_JAAHGT010000689.1 GCF_010672385.1 Okeania sp. SIO2F4 | reverse complement strand
GGTTTTCAATAATGGATAATTACCTCTTCCTAAAAGGGAGAGGATTGAGTAAAAAGAAAAAATTTATTTATCGAGGGAAGATTGGATATGGCGTTTCGCTTTTTCCCCTTTCAAGGGGAGGCTAATAAAGCTGAATTATTTAATGATTAATTATTAATTATTCGGTAATATTTTATCTAACGTGGTTTAGTCTCACAACCCAATAAAAAATGGGATTTGGAAACCAAACCCCTACAGTTTTTTAGATTGCAAATTATTTTAGATTAGTATATTAGCTGATATTAAAAATTATCCTTAATATCAAACACTTTTTGACCAAAAAATAAGGTCTCAAGCCTCCCCTTTTAAGGGATGAAACAAAGAATATTCAGTATTTCAAGCCTCTGGGTTCAGCCAGAGGAACTGATAACTGATAACTGATAACTGATAACTGAAATGACAGTCTTGGCTTTGAGCTAGAATTGATGTATAATCTAAACTTAGCTTAATTAGTTATAGTGTTTCTCAAGTTACTGAGATACAGTTCTTATTCTTATTTTCTACTCCCTACTCCCTACTCCCTAATCCCTAAAACAAATGAGTATATTCACACTTCAATCAGTCAAAAAAGATTTTGGCATCAAAGAAATTTTAAAAGATGCCAGTTTCAGTTTAGACCCTAGTGACAAAGTTGGTTTAATTGGTACAAATGGTTCGGGAAAATCAACTCTATTAAAAATGATTGCTGGTTTAGAACCTACAGACGGCGGTCAAATTTTAGTCAATCAAAATGTGAGGATTATTTATTTGCCTCAACAACCAGATTTGGATGAAAATAATACTGTCTTAGAACAGGTTTTTGCCGACAGTGGCGAACAAATGGCATTGGTAAAAGAGTACGAAGAATTATCAGAAAAATTAGCTCATCATCCAGAAGACGATCGGTTAATGGCGCGTTTTTCTGAAGTAACTCAAAAGATGGATTCTACCAATGCTTGGGAGTTAGAAACTAAGGCAAAAATTATCCTGAGTAAATTAGGAATTCAAGATTTTGATGCTAAAGTTAGTAACTTATCTGGAGGTTATCGTAAACGAATTGCTTTAGCAACTGCCTTACTTTCTGAACCTGATGTTTTGTTAATGGATGAGCCAACAAACCATCTAGATGCGATGTCTGTAGAATGGTTACAAAGTTACTTAAATACTTTTTCTGGAGCAATTTTATTAATTACACACGACCGTTATTTTCTCGACCGGGTTACTAATAAAATTCTGGAAATAGATAGAGGCGATATTTACACTTATTCTGGTAACTATTCCTACTTTTTAGAAAAAAAAGCTTTAGCTGAAGAATCAATCGTTAGTTCTCAAAGGAAACATCAAGGCATATTACGCCGGGAATTAGAATGGTTGAAACGAGGTCCGAAGGCTCGCAGCACTAAACAAAAAGCCAGAATTCAACGCATAGAAGAAATGGAAGGAAAAGAATTTAAACAAGCTTTAGGAAAGGTGGATATTTCTACTCCCGGTCGTCGGATTGGCAAAAAGGTTATTGAGTTAGAAAATGTTTCTAAATCCTACGATAGTAGAACTTTGATAAAAGATTTTACTTATGAATTTGTTCCAGAAGATAGAGTGGGAATTATTGGTGGTAATGGAGTGGGAAAATCAACCTTAATGGATATTATTACAGGTAGGGTTGAAGCTGATTCTGGGAAAGTAGAAATTGGGGCGACAATACATATAGGTTATTTTGACCAACATTCAGAAAATTTGTTGGATGCTGCGACTGAAAATCAAAGGGTAATTGATTATATAAAAGATGTGGCAGAGTATGTGCAAACTTCAGATGGTACTCAAATTAGTGCTTCTCAAATGTTGGAAAGATTTCTATTTCCAGGCAATCAACAATATGCTCCTATCTATAAACTTTCTGGTGGGGAAAAAAGACGATTATTTCTGTTAAAAGTATTGATGAGTGCCCCTAATGTTTTGATTTTAGATGAACCGACTAACGATCTAGATGTACAAACATTGGCAGTGCTGGAAGAATATCTCGAAGAATTTAATGGTTGTGTAATTGTAGTTTCTCACGATCGCTATTTTCTCGACCGGACTGTAGAAAGAATTTTTGCTTTTGAAGGAGTAGGAAATTTACGACAATATCCGGGAAATTATTCACTTTATTTAGATTATAAAGAAATAGAAGCAGCAGCCAAAAAATCTGTAGAAGTCGAGGAAAAGCAAAAGGAAAGTCAGCCTAAACAGCAAAAATCAGAAAGAGTTTCTCGCGATAAGACTGGGCAAAGAAAATTATCATCAAAAGAGAAGCGAGAATATCAAAACTTAGAGAAAAAAATTGCTCAGTTAGAAGCTGAAAAAGCTCAGGCAGAAAATAAACTTTATAACGCACCTCCAACAGAGGTCAGCGAAGTTCAAAAACTCCATGAAAAGGTAGAAAGTTTAGGACAAGAAATAGATATTGCTACAGAAAGATGGTTAGAATTAGCAGAGATAGATTCTATGGATAATTAATAATTAATAATTAATAATTAATAATTGATAATTAATCCTTAAAGGTTGAAAGCCTCTCTTTACCACTCGTAGGGGGCTTGGTCTCCAAACCCAAACAAAGATGGGATTTAGAAACCAAACCCCTACAGTTTATTTCACATCTAATTCCTAATTACTATAGCTAAGAAAGAATTGGTTACGACAATTACTGATAATGAATATTAGACTAGGAAATGTTTTTCCAACTGTTCCCTATTACCTGTTCCCTATTCTCTGTTTCTTATTCCCTGATATAACAATATGAACTGTCAAGAACTATTAAAAAAACTGTTAGTCCAATAAATCCTAAGCATTCAGCAGTCAGCCATCAGCTATTAGCTTCATTACCTTTAGTTGGCAAGTCAAGCTTGTCATTACTATGCTTTAATTCTTTGGTTGAAAATTTATTATAAGTTAAACGAAATGATTGTTTCATTGATTAAAAAGCTGTTTGCGTAGCATTCCGCAGTAAGAACTGACTGCTAATAGGTGAATGCTTACAATAAGTCTAAAAAAGGAGCTAGATAAAAGGAAATTGGGAAGAAATAATTTAAGGATTAAGCGAAGAGAATTCAGAGGTGAGCATTTAACAATTAAAATCTATTTATTATGGTATTAATTATGGCTTTATTTGGTTTTTTTCTCGTATAATGATTAAATATAAAAGATTTACAGATAAAGATTTTAGCTTTTTTATTACTGGAAAAAGTACCTGTTTTTCATCTCTATTATGCTCAAAATTTAGCATTTTGGGCAAAAGAGTAGCCCAAAAATTACGGGTGCATCTCATATTTGCAAAAATACTTTTTTTCTATTCCTTATTTCCTGTTCTCTATTTGCTAAATAGCGATCATTTTTTAGCTTTCTTCAAAAGTTGGATGTACCCAAAATTACTTCCCTACTCCTTAAAAACAATATGGTTCAGTTAAGGATTTTTTTGACAGTTCTGTAGCCTGAAAAGCCTATCTAAATGGTTCCATATCATAGGATTTTTCATCTTAACTGAACCGTATTGCCTTAAAAATACTTTTTCAGCAGACCTTAAATAGTCTCACAGGGTGACTGCTGAATACTTAGACGCCATTGTGCTGCTTTTCGAGCTATTTCTTTAATAAAGCTATCTTTGCCATTCATATAACTATCAATATCTGTAGGGTATTTTTGTGCTAAACTGCGCTTTAATTCACTATATTTATGTGCATCTTCAGGATGAGAAATCATATAATCCCGAAATGCTAAATGTCGTTCTATTTGCTTTGAATTAAATTCAAAAATATGAACATGATGAGTTCTAATACCTTCCTGATTATTTTTCCAAAAATAACGACGCCCGGTAATACCAAATTCACCCATTACTTTGTAACCTAGTAACTCCATTGAGGAATTTCGCTCATCAACTTTTACAAGCTCCTTTACTTCAACCAATATATCAATAATTGGTTTAGCGTAAATATGAGCTATAGCTGTACTCCCAATATGATGTATGGCAATTATATTTTCTCCTAGAATATGATTAATTTTTTGTGCTTCTATCTGAAATTTTTCACGCCATTTTGGGTTATGCTTAACTACTTCTACTTTTCTCATAATTTTCACACCAGTTTCATAAATTTTTGCTAGATTATAGCAATCCTATTTCAGTTGTAATATTTTTGGTGGTAGTTAGGAGTCAGGAGTCATTTCAGTTATCAGTTATCAGTACCCCTAGTTGTTTGCGCAGCATGACCTAGGAAAGCTTCGGGATTGAAATATCAAATATTCTATTGTTTTATCCCCTTAAAAGGGGAGGCTTGAGACCAGAATTTTTCGGTCAAAAATTTGTCTGAGAATTTTCCAGAATATCTGCTTTTTCTAGAGGGAAGTAGATATTTTCTGAAGTTGAGCAACTACCTCTTGCCTCCCTTCGACTTTTTGCCAGTTCTCCTCATAGATAAAAATTTTACTCTTATATAGGTAGTCATTTCAGTTATCAGTACCCCTAGCTGTTTGCGCAGCATGACCTAGGAAAGCTTCGGGATTGAAATATGGAATATTCTATTTTTTTATCCCCTTAAAAAGGGAGGCTTGAGACCAGAATTTTTCGGTCAAAAATTTGTCTGAGAATTTTCCAGAATATCTGCTTTTTCTAGAGGGAAGTAGATATTTTCTGAAGTTGAGCAACTACCTCTTGCCTCCCTTCGACTTTTTGCCAGTTCTCCTCATAGATAAAAATTTTACTCTGATATAGGTAGTCATTTCAGTTATTAGTATCCTTAGCTGTTTGGGCAGCATGACAAACAGAAAGCTTCGGGATTGAAATATAGAATATTCTATTTTTTTATCCCCGGAAAAGGAGAGGCGTCTCCCCAGAATTTTTCCCTCAAAAATTTGTCTGAGAATTTTCCAGAATATCTGCTTTTTCTAGAGGGAAGTAGATATTTTCTGAAGTTGAGCAACTACCTCTTGTCTCCCTTCGACTTTTTGCCAGTTCTCCTCACAGATAAAAATTTTACTCTGATATAGGTAGTCATTTCAGTTATTAGTATCCTTAGCTGTTTGGGCAGCATGACAAACAGAAAGCTTCGGGATTGAAATATAGAATATTCTATTTTTTTTATCCCCGGAAAAGGAGAGGCGTCTCCCCAGAATTTTTCCCTCAAAAATTTGTCTGAGAATTTTCCAGAATATCTGCTTTTTCTAGAGGGAAGTAGATATTTTCTGAAGTTGAGCAACTAC